>NZ_JAWPOA010000002.1:0-237687 GCF_033783325.1 Pseudomonas sp. On1
GAATTTCTTGACGACCATAGAGCATTGGAACCACCTGATCCCATCCCGAACTCAGCAGTGAAACGATGCATCGCCGATGGTAGTGTGGGGTTTCCCCATGTGAGAGTAGGTCATCGTCAAGATTCATTTCGCAAAACCCCTATCTGCGCGAGCAGGTAGGGGTTTTGTCTTTGTGCCCGGAAAACGCTACGGGTGCCGACTTGCCGGCGATGCGCCCTGCTCACGGAAAATGTGACTCGAACACCGATACAGTTCCTCATACTGGCCACCTCCCACAATTCGAGTCGGAACACTAGAATAGAGCCGACGTCTCCATTCAGACCCCCTTTATGCCTAACCCTGTAGAACCCGAAGCGCTCGCGCAGCTGCCGCTGGATGAGCTGGTGGCCTGCCACGAGTGCGACCTGCTGATGCGCAAAGTCTCGTTGCAGACTGATGAAAAGGCGCAATGCCCACGTTGCGGCTACGAGCTGTACGCCCATCGCCACAACCTGGTCAACCGTAGCCTGGCCCTCGTCCTGACCGCCCTGTTGCTGTATGTGCCGGCCAACTTCCTGCCCATCATGCAATTGCACCTGCTCGGCCAGACCTCCGACGACACGGTCTGGAGTGGTGTGCTTGGGCTATACAATTCAGGGATGCGTGGCATCGCCGTGGTGGTGTTCCTGTGCAGCATGGCCATTCCCCTGCTCAAGCTGCTGTGCCAGCTGGCGGTGTTGCTGAGCATCCGTCTCGACTTCGGCCGCAGCTATGGCCTGCTGATCTATCGTATCTACCACCACCTGCGTGAGTGGGGGATGCTCGAGGTGTACTTCATGGGCGTGCTGGTGGCCATCGTCAAGCTGGTCGATCTGGCCGAGCTGAGCATTGGCCTGGGTCTGTTCTGCTTCATCAGCCTGCTGCTGGTGCAGGTCTGGCTCGAAGTGGTGATGTCACCGCACCAGATTTGGGTGGCCTTGTCGGGGGAGGACGTCCATGCGGGCGATTGATGCAGGCATCCTGGTATGCACTGAATGTCATGAACTTAATCGTCAGGAGCCCGGCAGCACCTCGCAGAGCTGCACCCGCTGCGGGGCAGTGGTACATGCCCGGCGGCCCAACAGCATCGTGCGTACCTGGGCGCTGCTGATTACCTCGATGATCCTCTATATCCCGGCCAACGTGCTGCCGATCATGACCGTCAGCGCTCTCGGCCAAGGCAGCCCGGACACCATCATGTCCGGCGTGATCACCCTGATGAAGCACGGCATGTTGCCGATCGCCGCGGTGGTGTTCATTGCCAGCATCCTGGTGCCCACCTTCAAGCTGGTGGGCATCGCCCTGCTGCTCTATTCGGTACAGCGCCACCAGCCGCTGTCGGCGCGGCAGCGCATCCTGATGTATCGCTTCATTGAATTCATCGGCCGCTGGTCGATGCTGGACATCTTCGTCATTGCCATTCTCGTGGCCGTGGTGAATTTCGGCCGCATCGCCAGTGTCGAAGCCAACCTGGGCGCCGTCGCCTTCGCCTCCGTGGTGATCCTGACGATGCTCGCCGCTTTAACTTTCGATCCCCGACTGATCTGGGACAACACGGAGTCGGATGACGACCATGAGTGACTTGCCTACGGCTAAAACCCGCCCAGCTTCGAACTGGTCGGCCATCTGGATCCTGCCGCTGATTGCCTTGGCAATCGGAGGCTGGCTGGCATGGCAAGCCTATAAGGATGCTGGCATCGAGATCCAGGTGCGCTTCGAAAGTGGCGAGGGCATCGTCGCCAACAAGACCGAGGTTATCTATAAAGGCATGTCGGTGGGCAAGGTGGTTGCCCTGGTGCTGGATGACAAGGGGGACAACCGTGGTGTCATCGCCACCATCGAGATGCGCAAGGAGGCAGGCCCGCACCTGAACAAGGGCACGCGCTTCTGGCTGGTCAAGCCGAGCGTCAGCCTGGCAGGCATCTCGGGCCTGGAGACGCTGGTTTCGGGCAACTATATCGCCGTCGACCCTGGAGACGGAGAGCCGACCAAGCGCTTCACCGCGCTCAAGGAAGCGCCGCCACTGTCGGATGCCGAGCCTGGCTTGCACCTGACCCTCAAGGCCGAGCGGCTGGGCTCGCTCAACCGCGACAGCCCGATCTTCTACAAGCAGATCCAGGTCGGTCGGGTGAAGAGCTATCGCCTGTCCGAGGATCAGGGCACGGTGGAGATCAAGGTGTTCATCGCGCCAGCCTATGCCAGCCTGGTGCGCAAGCACACACGTTTCTGGAATGCCAGCGGGGTCAGCATCGATGCCGACCTGTCCGGGGTGAAGGTACGCACTGAATCGCTGTCGAGCATCGTGGCCGGGGGTATCGCCTTTGCAACGCCTGAGAACCGCAAGGACAGCCCGCCCACCGATCCAAGCCTGCCGTTCCGCTTGTACGAGGACTTCGACGCGGCCCAGGCCGGTATCCGCGTCAAGGTCAAGCTCAGTGATTTCGAAGGCTTGCAGAAGGGGCGCACGCCAGTGTTGTACAAGGGCATCCAGGTTGGCACGCTCAAGGATCTCAAGGTCGAAAGTGACCTGGCCAGCGCAACGGCCGAGCTGACCCTGGACCCGCTGGCCGAGGACTATCTGGTTGAAGGCACACAGTTCTGGGTAGTCAAGCCGTCGATCTCGCTTGCCGGTATCACTGGCCTCGAGGCGTTGGTGAAGGGTAACTACATCGCGGTCCGCCCGGGCGAGCCAGGCGCCAAGCCCCTGCGCGAGTTCGAGGCGCGTCCCAAGGCGCCGCCACTGGACCTGAAGGCGCCCGGCCTGCACATGGTGCTGTTCGCCGATACCCTGGGCTCGCTGGAAGTGGGTAGCCCGGTGATGTACCGCCAGGTGCGCGTGGGCAGCGTGCAGAGCTACCAGTTCGCTCGCAACAGCAAGCGCATCCTGATCGGTGTGCACATCGAGAAGGAATACGCCAACCTGGTCAACGGGTCTACGCGCTTCTGGAATGCCAGCGGCATCACCTTGACCGGGGGGCTGTCGGGGATCCAGGTCAAGAGTGAGTCGCTGCAGACGCTCATGGCCGGGGGCATCGCTTTCGATACGCCGAAGCCGGATGTACCGCTCAAGCGTCGCATCCCGCGCTTCCGTCTGCATGAAAGCCAGGACGCGGCCAACCGGGCCGGAACCCTGATCACCATTCGCGTGGACCGCGCCGATGGCCTGAAGCCGGGCACGCCGATCCGTTTCCGCGGCCTGGATGTGGGCAGTGTCGAGAGCGTCGACCTGACCGGCGACCTGCAGGCGGTCCTGCTCCGTGCGCGGATTACCCAGGCGGCCGAGCGTATCGCCCGCACCGGTACGCAGTTCTGGGTGGTCAAGCCTGCATTGGGCCTGGTGCGTACCGAGAATCTCGACACGCTGATTGGCGGTCAGTACCTGGAGGTGCTGCCGGCGCTCAAGGATAAAGGGCCGCAGCGTGACTTCATCGCCCTGAGCGATGCCCCCGAGGTGAAGGGTGAGGAGGTCGGCCTGCCGTTGACCTTGAGCGCGGCGCGCCGTGGTTCGATCAAGCCAGGCGTGCCGGTCACCTACCGGGAGATTGCAGTGGGCAAGGTCACCGGCTTCGAGCTGGGCCAGACCGCCGACCGGGTGCTTATCCACATCCTTATCGAGCCTCGCTATGCCGGGCTGGTGCGTGGCGGCAGCCGTTTCTGGAACAGCAGTGGGTTTGGTTTCGACTGGGGCTTGTTCAAGGGGGCCACGGTGCGCACCGAGTCGTTGGAAACCTTGATCGACGGTGGGATTGCCTTTGCCACGCCCGATGGCGAACAGATGGGTAATCCTGCGCGACCGCAGCAGACCTTCGCGCTGTTCGACAAGCCGGAGGATGAATGGATGCAGTGGGCGCCGAAGATCCAGATCGGCAAGTAATGATGGGGGGCCGCTATGCGGCCCTTTCGCCGGCGAGCCGGCTCTCACGCCGACCGCGTTGGCCTCAGGATATTCTGTGGCAGCCGGCTTGCCGGTTGACTCGAAGACACCGGTGCTAATGCAGCCTTGGCGAGTAACGAGAAAATCACAGGCATAAAAAAACCGACCCTAGGGTCGGTTTTTTCGACAAGAACGTCGCTTAGGCAGCTGCAGCTTCTTTCAGTGCCTTGATGTGGCCATTCAGACGGCCTTTGTGGCGAGCAGCTTTGTTCTTGTGGATGATACCCTTGTCGGCCATACGGTCGATTACAGGTACAGCCAGAACGTAAGCGGCTTGCGCTTTTTCGGCGTCTTTTGCGTCGATGGCCTTGACTACATTCTTGATGTAGGTACGGACCATGGAACGCAGGCTGGCGTTGTGGCTGCGACGCTTCTCAGCCTGTTTTGCACGTTTCTTGGCGGAAGGTGAGTTGGCCACCGTCGAGCTCCTCGAAAGACTTTAGGTAAATAGCAAACAAAATAGGCCGCGAATCATGCCGATGAGTCGATCGGATGTCAAGGCCACCTGCAAGGTTCCGCCGAGTGGTGAGCCAACAGGAGGGAAATATTCCTTTCTGTCGCACGACCTGTAAACTCGGGAATTTTTGGCTCCCCTGCGAAGGCGCGGGAGTATCGCACATTCGGACGCTGTCTGCAGCGTCCTCTGCCCCTGGCGTGAAACTTTTCGATGAACCTGCTCAAATCCCTGGCTGCGGTCAGCTCCATCACCATGATTTCCCGGGTGCTCGGCTTCGTGCGCGATACCATCCTGGCGAGGGTGTTCGGCGCCGGCATCGCCACCGACGCCTTCTTCATCGCCTTCAAGCTGCCCAACCTGCTGCGGCGGATATTCGCCGAAGGCGCGTTCTCCCAGGCCTTCGTGCCGATCCTCGCCGAGTACAAGACCCAGCAGGGCGAGGAGGCCACCCGCACCTTTGTCGCCTATGTCAGTGGCCTGCTTACCCTGATCCTGGCATTGGTCACCACCATCGGCATCCTTGCCGCGCCCTGGGTGGTCTGGGCGACGGCACCGGGTTTCGTCGACAGCGCAGAGAAGTACGAGCTGACCACTTCGCTGCTGCGGGTGACCTTTCCTTATATATTGTTGATCTCGCTGTCGTCGCTGGTCGGCGCGATCCTCAACACCTGGAATCGCTTCAGCGTGCCGGCGTTCACCCCCACGCTGCTCAACGTGGCGATGATCGCCTTCGCCGTGCTGCTCACGCCCTACTTCGACCCGCCGATCATGGCCCTGGCCTGGGGCGTGCTGGCCGGTGGCCTGGCGCAACTGCTGTACCAGCTGCCGGCGCTGAAGAAGATCGGCATGCTCGTGCTGCCGCGCCTGAACTTGCGCGATACCGGTGTGTGGCGCGTGCTCAAGCAGATGCTGCCGGCCATCCTCGGGGTGTCGGTGAGCCAGATCTCGTTGATCATCAACACTATCTTCGCTTCCTTCCTGGTGGCCGGCTCGGTGTCCTGGATGTACTACGCCGACCGCCTCATGGAACTGCCCTCCGGCGTGCTCGGCGTGGCCCTGGGCACCATCCTGCTGCCGACCTTGGCCAAGACCTACGCCAACCAGGACCGTGAGGAGTATTCGCGGATCCTCGACTGGGGCCTGCGCCTGTGCTTCCTGCTGGTGCTGCCCTGCACCCTGGCCCTGGGCATCCTCGCCGAACCGCTGACCGTGGCGCTGTTCCAGTACGGCAAGTTCAGTGCCTTTGACGCGGCGATGACCCAGCGCGCGCTGGTCGCGTATTCGGTGGGGTTGATGGCGATCATCCTGGTAAAGGTGCTGGCACCTGGCTTCTATGCGCAGCAGAATATCCGCACACCGGTGAAGATCGCGGTGTTCACCCTGGTCTGCACCCAGTTGCTCAACCTGGCCCTGGTCGGCCCGCTGGCCCATGCCGGGCTGGCCCTGGCGATCAGCCTGGGCGCTTGCCTGAACGCCGGCCTGCTGTACTGGAAGCTGCGCAGCCAGCAACTGTTCCAGCCGCAACCGGGCTGGACGATGTTCCTGCTCAAGCTGGTGCTGGCGGTGGCGTTGATGTCGGGCGTGCTGTTGCTGGGCATGCACTACATGCCGGCCTGGGAGCAGGGCAACATGCTCGAGCGCTTCGTGCGCCTGGGCGCCCTGATCGTCGCCGGCGTGGTGACCTATTTCGGCTGCCTGTACCTGTGTGGTTTCCGCCCACGGCACTTCGCCCGCAAGGCGTTGCACTGAGGCGCGAAAAGGGTCAGGCGTCGGTTTTTCGCATTCCACACTCCAGGGTGGCGCTGCTGCCTGTCACCAGCGCCCGGGTGTGGTTATAATCGGCCACTTTATGAGCAAGAAGCGCGTTATGCAGCTGGTTCGAGGTCTTCACAACCTGCGCCCCGAGCACCGGGGCTGTGTCGCCACCATTGGCAACTTCGACGGGGTCCACCGCGGCCACCAGGCGATCCTCGCACGCCTGCGCGAACGTGGCCAGGCACTCGGCCTGCCCACCTGCGTGGTGATCTTCGAGCCACAGCCTCGCGAATATTTCGCCCCGGATACCGCGCCGGCCCGCCTGGCGCGCCTGCGTGACAAAGTCGAGTTGCTGGCCGCGGAGGGCATCGATCGGGTGCTGTGCCTGTCGTTCAATCAGCGCCTGAGCCAGCTCAGCGCCGAGCAGTTCGTCAAGGCAGTGCTGGTCGATGGCTTGGGCGTGCGCCACCTCGAAGTGGGCGATGACTTCCGTTTCGGCTGCGACCGCGCCGGTGATTTCGCTTTCCTCACCGAAGCCGGCAAACGCCATGGCTTCAGCGTCGAGGCGGCCAACACCGTCATCCAGGATGGCCTGCGGGTCAGCAGCACCGAAGTGCGCAAGGCCCTGGCCGAGGGCGACTTCGAGCTGGCCGAACACCTGCTGGGCCGTCCGTACCGCATTACCGGCCGCGTGCTGCATGGCCAGAAGCTGGCCCGCCAGCTCGGCACACCTACCGCCAACATCCAGCTCAAGCGCCGTCGCGTGCCGCTGTCCGGGGTCTACCTGGCCAGCATCGAGATCGACGGCCAGCAGTGGCCGGGTGTCGGCAATATCGGAGTACGCCCCACCGTCGCCGGTGACGGGCGTCCTCACCTGGAGATTCATCTCCTGGACTACGCCGGTGACCTCTATGGCCGGCGCCTGACGGTGGAATTCCACCACAAGCTGCGTGAAGAGCAGCGTTTCGCCTCCCTGGAGGCGCTGAAGTCGGCGATCGACGCGGACATCGCCGCCGCACGTGCCCACTGGCACGCTCAACCGCTAACGAAGAGCCTGAAATGACCGACTACAAAGCCACGCTTAACCTTCCGGACACCGCCTTCCCCATGAAGGCCGGCCTGCCTCAGCGCGAACCGCAGATCCTGCAGCGCTGGGACAGCATTGGCCTGTACCAGAAGCTGCGCGAAATTGGCAAGGATCGTCCGAAGTTCGTCCTGCACGACGGCCCGCCCTATGCCAACGGCAAGATCCATATCGGTCATGCGCTGAACAAGATTCTCAAGGACATGATTGTCCGTTCGAAGACCCTGTCGGGTTTCGACGCCCCGTATGTACCGGGCTGGGACTGCCACGGCCTGCCGATCGAGCACAAGGTCGAGGTCACCCACGGCAAGCACCTGACCGCCGACCGCACCCGCGAGCTGTGCCGCGAGTACGCCGCCGAGCAGATCGAGGGGCAGAAGACCGAGTTCATCCGCCTGGGCGTGCTGGGTGATTGGGACAACCCGTACAAGACCATGAACTTCGCCAACGAGGCCGGCGAGATCCGCGCCCTGGCCGAGATGGTCAAGCAAGGCTTCGTGTTCAAGGGCCTGAAGCCGGTGAACTGGTGCTTCGATTGCGGTTCGGCCCTGGCCGAAGCCGAAGTCGAGTACGCCGACAAGAAATCCCAGACCATCGACGTCGCCTTCCCGGTCGCCGACGAGGCCAAGCTGGCCGCTGCCTTCGGCCTGGCCGCGCTGGCCAAGCCCGCCGCCATCGTGATCTGGACCACCACCCCGTGGACCATCCCGGCCAACCAGGCGCTGAACATCCACCCGGACTTCACCTACGCCCTGGTCGATACCGGCGAGCGCCTGCTGGTACTGGCCGAGGAGCTGGTCGAGTCGTGCCTGAAGCGCTACGCGCTGGAAGGTTCGGTCCTCGCCACCGCCCCGGGTTCGGCCCTCGAGCTGATCAACTTCCGTCACCCGTTCTACGATCGCCTGTCGCCGATCTACCTGGCCGAATACGTCGAGCTGGGCGCCGGTACAGGCGTGGTGCATTCCTCGCCCGCCTACGGTGAAGACGACTTCGTTACCTGCAAGCGCTACGGCATGGTCAACGACGACATTCTCACCCCGGTGCAGAGCAACGGTGTGTACGTCGAGTCGCTGCCGTTCTTCGGCGGCCAGTTCATCTGGAAGGCCAACCCGGCCATCGTCGACAAACTCAGCGAAGTCGGCGCGCTGATGCACACCGAAACCATCAGCCACAGCTACATGCACTGCTGGCGCCACAAGACCCCGCTGATCTATCGCGCCACCGCGCAGTGGTTCGTCGGCATGGACAAGCAGCCCACCAGCGGCGACAACCTGCGCGAGCGCTCGCTCAAGGCCATCGAAGAGACCAAGTTCGTTCCGGCCTGGGGCCAGGCGCGCCTGCACTCGATGATCGCCAACCGCCCGGACTGGTGCATCTCGCGTCAGCGCAACTGGGGCGTGCCGATCCCGTTTTTCCTGGACAAGCAGACCGGCGAATTGCACCCACGTACCGTCGAACTGATGGAGGAAGTGGCCAAGCGCGTCGAACAGCAGGGCATCGAAGCCTGGTTCAAGCTGGATGCCGCTGAGCTGCTGGGCGATGAAGCCGGCCAGTACGACAAGATTTCCGATACCCTCGACGTCTGGTTCGACTCGGGTACCACCCATTGGCACGTGCTGCGTGGCTCCCACGATATCGGCCACGCCACCGGCCCGCGCGCCGACCTGTACCTGGAAGGTTCCGACCAGCACCGCGGCTGGTTCCACTCTTCCTTGCTGACCGGCTGCGCCATCGACGGCCACGCGCCTTACCGCGAGCTGCTGACCCACGGCTTCACCGTGGACGAGAACGGCCGCAAGATGTCCAAGTCGCTGGGCAACACCATCGAGCCGGAAAAGGTCAACAACACCCTGGGTGCCGACATCCTGCGCCTGTGGGTGTCCGCCACCGACTATTCGGGCGAGATGGCCGTCTCCGAGCAGATCCTGCAGCGCAGCGCCGATGCCTACCGCCGCATCCGCAACACCGCGCGCTTCCTGCTTTCCAACCTGTCTGGCTTCGACCCGGCCCGCGACCTGCTGCCGGCCGAGGACATGCTGGCCCTGGACCGTTGGGCAGTCGACCGCACCCTGCTGCTGCAGCGCGAGCTGGAAGAGCACTACGGCGAGTACCGTTTCTGGAACGTCTACTCGAAGATCCACAACTTCTGCGTGCAGGAGCTCGGTGGCTTCTACCTCGACATCATCAAGGATCGCCAGTACACCACCGGCGTGAACAGTGTCGCCCGCCGCTCCTGCCAGACCGCGCTGTACCACATCAGCGAGGCGCTGGTGCGCTGGATAGCGCCGATCCTGGCGTTCACCGCCGACGAGATCTGGCAGTACCTGCCGGGCGAGCGCAACGAGTCGGTGATGCTCAACACCTGGTACCAGGGCCTGACGGAGCTGCCGGCCGACGCCGAGCTGGACCGTGCCTACTGGGACCGTGTGATGGCGGTCAAGGCCGCAGTCAACAAGGAGCTGGAGAACCAGCGTACCGCCAAGGTCATCGGCGGCAACCTGCAGGCCGAGGTCACCCTGTTCGCCGAAGAGGGCCTGACCGCCGACCTGAACAAGCTCGGCGATGAGCTGCGCTTCGTGCTGATCACCTCGGCCGCCAGCGTGGTGCCGTTCGTCCAGGCTCCGGCCGATGCCGTGACAACCGAGGTCGAAGGGCTCAAGCTGAAGGTCGTCAAGTCTGGCCATGTCAAGTGCGGCCGTTGCTGGCACTTCCGCGCCGATGTGGGCAGCCATCCGGAGCATCCGGAAATCTGTGGCCGTTGCGTCGATAACCTGAGCGGTTCCGGTGAGGTGCGCCACTATGCCTAACGCTTCCGCGGGGCGCTTTGGGCGCCTTGCCTGGCTCTGGCTGAGCCTGGTGGTGCTGGTCCTCGACCAGGCCACCAAGGTCTACTTCGAGGGCGCGCTGAGCCTGTACCAGCAGATCGTGGTCATCCCCGACTACTTCAGCTGGACCCTGGCCTACAACACCGGCGCGGCGTTCAGCTTCCTGGCCGACAGCTCCGGCTGGCAGCGCTGGCTGTTCGCGCTGATCGCCGTGGTGGTCAGCGCCGTGCTGGTGGTCTGGCTCAAGCGCCTGGGGCGCAACGAGACCTGGCTGGCCGTGGCCCTGGCGCTGGTGCTGGGCGGTGCATTGGGCAACCTGTACGACCGCGTGGTGCTTGGCCATGTGGTCGATTTCATCCTGGTGCACTGGCAGAACCGCCACTACTTCCCGGCCTTCAACCTGGCCGACAGCGCCATTACCGTGGGCGCGGTGATGCTGGCGCTGGATATGTTCAAGAGCAAGAAGTCCGAGGAAGCCGTCCATGACTGAGACCCGTATCGGCCAGAACACCGAAGTCACCCTGCACTTCGCGCTGCACCTGGAAAACGGCGACACCGTCGACAGCACTTTCGACAAGGCCCCGGCCACGTTCAAGGTGGGTGACGGCAACCTGCTGCCGGGCTTCGAAAACGCTCTGTTCGGCTTCAAGGCCGGTGACCAGCGCAAGCTGAGCATCGCCCCGGAGAACGCCTTCGGCCAGCACAACCCGCAGAACGTACAGGTGATGCCGCGCTCGCAGTTCGAAGGCATGGAGCTGTCCGAAGGGCTGCTGGTGATCTTCAACGATGCCGCCAACACCGAGCTGCCGGGTGTGGTCAAAGCGTTCGACGACAACCAGGTGACCATCGATTTCAACCATCCACTGGCTGGCAAGACCCTGAACTTCGAGGTGCAGATCCTCGACGTGAAGGCCGTGTGAGCCTGGAGCCGAGCATGCAAATCAAACTCGCCAACCCGCGCGGCTTCTGCGCCGGGGTCGACCGTGCGATCGAGATCGTCAACCGCGCCCTGGAAGTCTTCGGCCCGCCGATCTACGTGCGCCACGAAGTGGTGCACAACAAGTTCGTGGTCGAAGACTTGCGTAACCGTGGCGCGGTGTTCGTCGAAGAGCTGGACCAGGTGCCGGACGACGTCATCGTCATCTTCAGCGCCCATGGCGTTTCCCAGGCCGTGCGCCAGGAAGCCGCCGGCCGTGGCCTGAAAGTGTTCGACGCCACCTGCCCGCTGGTGACCAAGGTGCATATCGAGGTGGCCAAGTACAGCCGTGATGGCCGTGAGACCATTCTCATCGGCCACGAAGGGCACCCGGAAGTCGAAGGCACCATGGGTCAGTACGACGCCAGCAACGGCGGCGCCATCTACCTCGTCGAGGACGAGGACGATGTTGCCCAGCTGCAGGTGAATGATCCTGACCACCTGGCCTTCGTCACCCAGACCACCCTGTCGATGGACGACACCAGCCGGGTGATCGACGCCCTGCGCGCGCGCTTCCCGAACATTGGCGGCCCGCGCAAGGACGACATCTGCTACGCCACGCAGAACCGCCAGGACGCCGTCAAGCAACTGGCCGACGAGTGTGACGTGGTACTGGTGGTCGGCAGCCCCAACAGCTCCAACTCCAACCGCCTGCGCGAGTTGGCCGAGCGCATGAGCACGCCGGCCTACCTGATCGACGGTGCCGAGGACCTGCAACGCAGCTGGTTCGATGGTGCCGAGCGTATCGGTATCACCGCCGGTGCCTCGGCGCCCGAGGTGCTGGTGCGTGGCGTGATCGAGCAGCTCAGGGCCTGGGGCGCCACCGGCGCCGAAGAGCTCGACGGCCGCGAAGAGAACATCACCTTCTCGATGCCCAAGGAACTGCGGGTTCGCTCGCTGATCTGACTCAGTCACCTGCACAGCGGCGGCCCTCGTCGCTGCGCAGGCTGACCCGGCCACTGGGGCTCAGCACCACCTGATGCTGGCTGCCAGGCCCGCTGCGCTGGCAGATGTCCAGCGTGATACCGACAAAGCCTTCCCCTATCGGTGCGCCACGCTTGCTGAAGCGCACCTCCCGCGCAGAACTGGCCACTACCTTTACGGGCTTGGCCAGGCGATGTTCGCGCAACACCTGGCCGTCGTGTTCCTGCGACACACGCCAACCCTTGCCCCAGTCACCTTGCAGTGGATGAACCGTCAGCGCCAGCTGTTGCAGCGCGGCCTGGTTGCGCGCAGCGCGCAGTGCCTGCGCCAGTTCCCGGGCTGCGGCGGCCAGTTGCAGGGTTTCGCCGAGCCTGGCGTAGGCCGTTATCCCCAGGTGTGTCAGCAGGCTGCCAATTGTCAGTGCGCACATCATTTGTAGCAGTGTTACGCCTTGTTGCCTCACCGTGCATTCCTCCCTGGAAGTGCTTCGCTGTAGCTTCCGGCCTGGCCGCGCGAGGCGCCAGTCAGGCGGTTCGGGCAGACGGCGAGGAAAGATCCCAGGAGGGTGGCGATGTGGGCGAAGGAAGGTGGGATGACGCTGCTGGAGGTGCTGCTGGCGATGACGGTGCTGGCGCTTGGGGTGTTCGCCGCGGCGGCCTTGCAGGTGCGTGGCATGCAGGTGGCCGAGAGCGCCCTGCGTGACGGTCAGGCGTTGCAGCTGGCCCAGGGCATGTTCGAGCGGGTGAGGGCCAGCGGCACGCTCGAAGCGGGGGAGGAGAGTGCCTGGCGCTCGCGGGTCACCCAGGTGCTTGGCACCTCGGCGCAGGGGCTGATCAGGCGCCACGCCGGCATGCTGGAGCTGCAGGTGAGCTGGCCGGCCCAGGCTGAAGGGCGCCCGCCCTTGCAGTTGCAGGGCAGGGTGCTGCCATGAAACGCGGGCAAGCAGGCGCCGGGCTGGTCGAGGTGTTGCTGGCCGTGGCCCTGGGGGCGTTGTTGCTGGTGACGGCGAGCCAGTTGTTCGGCCAGGCCTATCAGGCCTGGCGGCTACAAGGCGCGGCGGCGAGGCTTCAGGATGATGCGCGCCTGGTCCTGCAGCGCCTGGCCGAGGACATCCGCATGGCGGGCATGTTTGGCTGCCTGCGCCTGGAAGCGGCGGACTTCACCGATCCGCAGGCTGCGCTAGCGTTCGCCAGGCCGATCGAGGCCAACGCTGACAGCCTCACGCTGGTAGGCGCCGAGCTGCCGGGATTGCTCGGCGCGCCGGACTGGACCGTGCTCACCGACTGTCGCAGTTGGGCGCAGGTCCTGCGTGGCCAGCATGTGCCTGGCGATGCCCTGCTGGCCTTGCCGGTGCGCCGGGTTACCTACCGCGTACGCAATGGCAGCCTGATGTTCACCAGCAACGCCCAGCATGCCAGCCTGGTCGACAATGTCCGGGCCCTGCGGGTGCGTCATGGCGACGGTCGCGTCGATATCGAGTTGCTCATGCAGGACCGCGAGCATCGGCTGGAGCAGCGCCATGCCCTGAGCGTGGCCGTGCGCAATCCAGGGGATGACGCATGAGCCGCCAGCGTGGCGTGGTGCTGTTGCTGGCCCTGAGCCTCAGCCTGCTGCTTGGCCTGCTGACCGCGCTGGGCATGCGCGAAGCCTTGCTGCAGGCGCGGCAGGTCGGCGAACAATGGCGCAGGGCGCAGGCTTTCGAACAGGCCGAAGCCAGCCTGGTGGAAGGCGCCGCGTTGCTGCCAGGTGGCTTGCCTGCGCTGTGCCTTGACTGCCTGCCACCCGCACTGCCGACGGCCTCACCTGCCGCGCCGTGGCGAACCACCGACAGTGGCTATGTCCTGCTCCAGCATCTGGGGCAGACACGCCGTGCCGTCGGCCTGCCGCCGGAGCAGCGGGTCGACCTCGTGCGGATCACGGCGCTGAGCCGCCAGGTGCGCGGCCGGCAGTTCCTGGAAGCGGTGTATGCCGTGGACGGGCAGGGCAATATCGGACGCATCAGCTGGCGCCAACGCCTGGAGGAGAGCTGACATGCAGCGGGGTCTTGGTCTGATCGAATTATTGATTGTCGTGGCGCTGATCGGCATGCTGGCAGCCATTGCCTACCCCAGTTACAGCGACCAGCTACGCCGTGCCGCGCGCAGCGAGGTGGTCGGGCTGCTGCAGGACGCGGCGTTGCGCCTGGAACAGCATCGCGCGCATGTCGGCGGCTATGCCGACAGCGAGCAGCTTGTCACGCTATTGCCGGCTGGCAGCCGCTACTACCAACTGCAGGTACAGCGCGACGAAGACGCTTTCACACTGCTTGCGCGTCGGGTTGCGCAGACGCTCATGGCAGATGACCGCTGTGGCGACTTCCGCCTTGATCACGCCGGTGTGCGTGATAATCCCGGGGGCAGCGAAGACGAACAGGCGTGCTGGGGAAGCTGAAGATCAAGAGGTGCCCGTGCACCGTGGAATTACTTCAGGTGTTGGATCGAACGATGAGCAAGCAAGTAGTGATTGTCGGCGGTGGCGTCATCGGCCTGCTGACGGCGTTGAACCTGGCGGCGGATGTCGACCAGGTGGTGGTGTGCGACCAGGGCGAAGTAGGGCGTGAGTCGTCCTGGGCCGGTGGCGGCATCGTCTCGCCGTTGTACCCCTGGCGCTATAGCCCGGCGGTAACGGCGCTGGCGCATTGGTCGCAGGATTTCTATCCACAGCTGGGCGAGCGCCTGTTCGCCAGCACCGGCATCGACCCGCAGGTGCACACCACCGGGCTGTACTGGCTGGACCTGGACGACGAAACCGAGGCCCTGGCCTGGGCGGCCCGTGAGCAGCGGCCGCTCAGCGCCGTGGATATCTCGGCTGCCTACGACGCGGTGCCAGTGCTCGGGCCAGGCTACCGCCATGCCATCTACATGGCGGGCGTGGCCAACGTACGCAACCCGCGCCTGGTGAAGTCGCTCAAGGCCGCGCTGCTGGCGCTGCCCAACGTCACCCTGCGCGAGCATTGCCAGATCAGCGGTTTCGTCCATGAAGGCGGGCGTGTCGCCGGGGTGCGTACCGAGCAGGGCGTGCTGGCTGCCGACGAGGTGGTGCTCAGTGCCGGTGCCTGGAGCGGCGATCTGCTGCAGACATTGGGCCTGAGGCTGCCGGTGGAGCCGGTGAAAGGGCAGATGATCCTGTTCAAGTGCGCCGAGGACTTCCTGCCGAGCATGGTCCTGGCCAAGGGACGCTACGCGATCCCGCGCCGCGACGGGCATATCCTGGTCGGCAGCACCCTGGAGCATGCCGGCTACGACAAGACCCCGACCGGTGATGCGCTTGAGAGTCTGAAGGTTTCGGCGGTGGAACTGCTGCCGGCGCTGGCGGATGCCGAGGTGGTAGGGCACTGGGCTGGCCTGCGCCCTGGGTCGCCGGAAGGCATCCCTTACATTGGTGCAGTGCCGGGGCATGCGGGGTTGTGGCTGAACTGCGGCCATTACCGCAACGGGCTGGTGCTGGCGCCGGCGTCTTGCCAGCTGTTCAGCGACCTGCTGCTGGGGCGTGCGCCGATCATCGATCCGGCGCCGTATGCGCCTGAGGGGCGTCTGGGCTGAGACACAACAGTGATGACGAGCGGGCGTGGGAGTGGGGCAAGCCCGCTCCCACAACGCAACTCAGCGCTGTTGCCCCGGCCCTTGCTCCAGATGCTGCTGGCTGCAATACCACTCCTTGCCCAGCTGCAACGCCCGGTCATTGGGCAGGTGCACGCCGCAATGGGCACAGCGCACCATCTGTAGCGGGTCCTGCAGGCGCGGTTCGGCAGGTGATTGCTGACTGGTCTTGAACTTGCGCCACAGCCAGAACGCGGCGGCGATCAGGGCGATCCAGAAAAGTAGGCGAACCATGGTGTCCAGCTTGTCGAATTAAGAAGGCGACAGTCTAGGACGCGGCCAATAAAAAAGGGAGGCCTCGGGCCTCCCTTTCTGCGCATGTGACGTATCAGTCGAACAGACCGAAAGTCATGTAGCTGAACCAGCTGCGGTCCTTGTCGGCTTCCTTCGGACCTTCCGGCAGGATCGGGTCGCCGTTCTCGTCCTTGGGGAGCAGCTCTTCGGGCATCTCGGAGCGGGCGTCCTGGAACTGCTTGACCACGTCCTGGTTGGCGCGGGTTTCGCCCGGCGGCAGTGGGGCCTTGGTTTCGATCAGGCCCAGAGTGGCCTTGGACAGCCACGAGCGGTTGCCGTTTTCGTCGACTTTGGTGACGAACTGGCCATCGACCAGGCTCGGGTGGTCCGGGTAGTTGAGCTTGAGGGTCTCGAGGCTGGTGGCGGCCAGCTCGTCCAGGTGCATGCGCTGGTACGACTCGACCATCACCGCCAGGCCGTCACCCACCGATGGGGTTTCCTGGAAGTTCTCCACCACGTAGCGGCCACGGTTGGCGGCGGCTACATAGGCCTCGCGGCTCAGGTAGTAGTTGGCCACGTGGATTTCGTAGGAGGCCAGCAGGTTGCGCAGGTAGATCATGCGCTGCTTGGCGTCCGGGGCGTAGCGGCTGTTGGGGAAGCGGCTGGTCAGCTGGGCGAACTCGTTGTACGAGTCGCGGGCGGCGCCCGGGTCACGCTTGGTCATGTCCAGCGGCAGGAAGCGCGCCAGCAGGCCGCGGTCCTGGTCGAACGAGGTCAGGCCCTTGAGGTAGTAGGCGTAGTCGACGTTCGGGTGCTGCGGGTGCAGGCGGATGAAACGCTCGGCAGCCGACTTGGCGGCCTCGGGCTCGGAGTTCTTGTAGTTGGCGTAGATCAGCTCGAGCTGGGCCTGGTCGGCGTAGCGGCCGAACGGGTAGCGCGACTCCAGGGCCTTGAGCTTGTTCACGGCGCTGGTATAGCTGGAGTTGTCCAGGTCGGCCTGCGCCTGCTGGTACAGTTCGGCCTCGCTGAGGTTCTCGTCAATGACTTCCTTGTTCGAGGAACAGGCAGCGGTGAGCCCGAGGATGGCGATCAGCAGCAGGTGTTTCACTTGCATGGCGGCTTGCGTCCCTTTGACGGCCGCTGTCTTGGGCGGTGCCGTCCTGTTATGATGAGCGCCCCCGGCAAACCCCGGGGCAAAAGAAGCCGTATTTAACCACAAGCGCGCAGCCGAAACCAAAGGCTGAACGCCCGTCGATTCGAGCATGTCCGAGATCATTCAACTTAGCGCAGAGGTCCCGTCCGAACTGGGCGGCCAACGCCTCGACCAGGTCGCCGCCCAATTGTTCGCCGAGTACTCGCGTTCGCGCCTGTCCTCGTGGATCAAAGATGGCCGCCTGACCGTCGATGGCGCGGTGCTGCGGCCGCGCGACACCGTCCACACCGGCTCCATCCTGGCCCTCGAGGCCGAGCAGGAGGCCCAGGGCGAATGGGTGGCTCAGGACATCGAGCTGGACATCGTCTATGAAGATGACCAGATCCTGGTGATCAACAAGCCGGCCGGGCTGGTGGTCCACCCGGCGGCGGGCCACCCCGACGGTACCCTGCTCAATGCCCTGCTGCACCATGTGCCGGACATCGTCAACGTACCGCGCGCCGGTATCGTGCACCGTCTGGACAAGGACACCACGGGCCTGATGGTGGTGGCCAAGACCCTGCAGGCGCAGACCAACCTGGTCGACCAGCTGCAGAAGCGCTCGGTCAGCCGTATCTACGAGTGCATCGTGGTCGGCGTGGTGATCGCCGGTGGCAAGATCGACGCCCCGATCGGCCGCCACGGCGGCGAGCGCCAGCGCATGGCGGTCACCGACGGCGGCAAGCCGGCGGTCAGCCACTATCGCGTGCTCAAGCGCTTCCGCTCGCACACCCATGTGCGGGTCAAGCTGGAAACCGGCCGCACCCACCAGATCCGCGTGCACATGGCGCATGTCGGTTATCCGCTGGTCGGCGACCAGACCTACGGCGTGCGCTTCCGCATTCCGCCGGCCGCCAGCGTGGCCATGGTCGAGGCGGTGAAGAACTTCCCGCGCCAGGCCCTGCACGCCCGCTTCCTGGCCCTGGATCACCCGACCACCGGTGAGCGCATGGAATGGGCCTCGCCGCTGCCGGACGACTTCCTCTGGCTGCTGTCGCTGCTCAACGACGACCGCGAGAGCTTTATCGGATGAGTGGCCTGACGCAGGCGCTGATCATTCCCGACTGGCCGGCCCCGGCCTCGGTACGCGCCTGTGTCACCACCCGCGAGGGCGGCGTCAGCCTGCCGCCCTATGAATCCTTCAATCTTGGCGACCATGTGGGCGATGACCCCGCTGCGGTTGCCGAGAACCGTCGTCGCCTCAGCAATGAATTCGCCATCCAGCCCGCCTGGCTCAAGCAGGTGCACGGGCTGGTAGTGGCCGATGCCGACCCTGCCGTGGTCGCCGAGGCCGATGCCAGCTGGACTGACCAGCCGGGCATTGCCTGCACCGTGATGACCGCCGATTGCCTGCCTGCCTTGTTCTGCGACCGCGCCGGTACCCGCGTGGCCGCCGCCCATGCCGGCTGGCGCGGGCTGGCCGGTGGCGTGCTGGAAGCCACCCTCGATCGCCTGGCCCTGCCACCCGAAGAAGTGCTGGTATGGCTGGGCCCGGCCATCGGGCCGCAGGCGTTCGAGGTCGGCATGGAAGTGCGCGATGCCTTTACCGCCGTGCATCCCGAGGCGGCCGCGGCGTTCGTCGACGGCGAGCGGCCGGGTAAGTTGATGGCCGATATCTACCAGCTGGCGCGGATTCGCCTGGCGGCGCGTGGGGTGACTGCCGTTTATGGCGGAGGGTTCTGCACGGTCAGCGATCCACGCTTCTTCTCTTATCGCCGTACCCCGCAGGGTGGGCGCTTCGCTTCGCTGGTCTGGTTGCAGCCGCGCTGACCTCCGTCAACCCCGCTACGCTTGAATCTTCCAGAATCACCCTTATCTATTGGTCATCTCAGGCAGGTTCATCATTACAGGTGCTGTCCATCGCTCCGCCTGCCCTTTAAAGGAAGGTATCCCCCATGCGAATAGACCGACTGACCAGCAAGCTGCAACTCGCGTTATCCGATTCCCAATCCCTGGCCGTGGGCATGGACCACCCGGCCATCGAGCCCCTGCACCTGCTGCAGGCGCTGATCGACCAGCAGGGCGGCTCGATCAAGCCGCTGCTGATGCAGGTCGGCTTCGACGTCAACAGCCTGCGCAAGGCGCTGACCAAAGAGCTCGACCAGCTGCCGAAAATCCAGAACCCCACCGGCGACGTGAACATGTCCCAGGACCTGGCGCGCCTGCTCAACCAGGCCGACCGCCTGGCCCAGCAGAAGGGCGACCAATTCATCTCCAGCGAGCTGGTGCTGCTTGCCGCCATGGACGAGAACAGCAAGGTCGGCAAACTGCTGCTCGGCCAGGGCGTGAGCAAGAAGGCCCTGGAAAACGCCATCAACAACCTGCGCGGCGGCGCGGCGGTGAACGACGCCAACGCCGAGGAATCGCGCCAGGCCCTGGACAAGTACACCGTCGACCTCACCAAGCGTGCCGAGGAAGGCAAGCTCGACCCGGTGATCGGCCGTGACGACGAGATTCGCCGCACCATCCAGGTGCTGCAACGCCGTACCAAGAACAACCCGGTATTGATCGGCGAGCCCGGCGTCGGCAAGACCGCCATCGCCGAAGGCCTGGCCCAGCGCATCATCAACGGTGAAGTGCCCGACGGCCTCAAGGGCAAGCGCCTGCTGGCGCTGGACATGGGCGCGCTGATTGCCGGCGCCAAGTACCGCGGCGAGTTCGAAGAGCGCCTCAAAGGCCTGCTCAACGAACTGAGCAAGCAGGAAGGCCAGATCATTCTGTTCATCGATGAGCTGCATACCATGGTCGGCGCCGGTAAAGGCGAGGGCGCCATGGACGCCGGCAACATGCTCAAGCCGGCCCTGGCCCGTGGCGAACTGCACTGCGTCGGCGCCACCACGCTCAACGAGTACCGCCAGTTCATCGAGAAGGATGCCGCGCTGGAGCGCCGCTTCCAGAAGGTGTTGGTCGAGGAGCCGAGCGAGGAAGACACCATCGCCATCCTGCGCGGCCTGAAAGAGCGCTATGAAGTGCACCACAAGGTGGCCATCACCGACGGCGCGATCATTGCCGCGGCCAAGCTCAGCCACCGCTACATCACCGACCGCCAGCTGCCGGACAAGGCCATCGACCTGATCGACGAAGCCGCGAGCCGCATCCGCATGGAGATCGACTCCAAGCCGGAGGTGCTCGACCGCCTCGACCGTCGTCTGATCCAGCTGAAGGTGGAATCCCAGGCGCTGAAGAAGGAAGAAGACGAAGCGGCGAAGAAGCGCCTGGAGAAACTGACCGAAGAAATCGAGCGCCTGGAGCGCGAGTACTCCGACCTCGAAGAGATCTGGGCCTCGGAAAAGGCCGAGGTGCAAGGTTCGGCGCAGATCCAGCAAAAGATCGAGCAGGCCCGCCAGGAACTGGAAGCCGCGCGCCGCAAGGGCGACCTTAGCCGCATGGCCGAGCTGCAGTACGGGGTGATCCCGGACCTGGAGCGCAGCCTGCAGATGGTCGACCAGCACGGCAAGACCGACAACCAGCTGTTGCGCAACAAGGTCACCGAGGAAGAGATTGCCGAAGTGGTGTCCAAGTGGACCGGCATCCCGGTGGCGAAGATGCTCGAAGGCGAGCGTGAGAAGCTGCTGAAGATGGAAAGCCTGCTGCACGAACGGGTGATCGGCCAGGACGAGGCGGTGACCGCCGTGGCCAACGCCGTGCGCCGTTCCCGCGCCGGGCTGTCCGACCCGAACCGCCCAAGTGGCTCGTTCCTGTTCCTCGGGCCCACCGGGGTGGGCAAGACCGAACTGTGCAAGGCGCTGGCCGAGTTCCTCTTCGATACCGAAGAGGCCATGGTGCGCATCGATATGTCCGAGTTCATGGAGAAACACTCCGTGGCGCGTCTGATCGGTGCCCCGCCAGGGTATGTGGGTTATGAAGAGGGCGGTTACCTGACCGAGGCCGTGCGCCGCAAGCCGTACTCGGTGGTGCTGCTCGACGAGGTGGAGAAAGCTCACCCGGATGTGTTCAACGTGCTGCTGCAGGTGCTGGAAGATGGCCGCCTGACCGACAGCCACGGCCGCACCGTGGACTTCCGCAACACCGTGATCGTGATGACCTCCAACCTGGGCTCGGCGCAGATCCAGGAACTGGCCGGTGACCGCGAGGCACAGCGTGCGGCGGTGATGGACGCGGTGGGCGCGCACTTCCGTCCGGAGTTCATCAACCGCATCGACGAAGTGGTGGTGTTCGAACCGCTGGGCCGCGAGCAGATCGCCGGTATCACCGAGATTCAGCTTGGCCGCCTGCGTGGTCGCCTGGCCGAGCGCGAGCTGTCGCTGAGCCTGAGCCCGGAGGCCTTGGACAAGCTGATCGCCGTCGGTTACGACCCGGTGTATGGCGCACGGCCATTGAAGCGTGCGATCCAGCGCTGGATCGAGAACCCGCTGGCGCAGTTGATCCTGGCGGGCGAGTTCCTGCCGGGTGCGGCGATCACCGCGAAGGTGGAGGGCGACGAGATCGTCTTTGGCTGACCTGCAGTAAACGAAGAGCCCCGCGTAAGCGGGGCTTTTTTATGTGTGCTGTCCGGCTTTATCGCGGGGCAAGCCCGCTCCCACGCCGATCTGCGCCAGAAAGTACCCAATGCGTGGGAGCGGGCTTGCCCGCGACAAGGCCAGTATAGGCAGCGCAAACCCCTGATTTTCCGGCTTCCTAGCTAACTTGCTGAAAATTTTGAAAAAAGTGCTTGCACAAAAATCAGAGTGCCCCTAATATTCGCCCCGCTGTCAGGCACTGAGCAGATCGCCAGCAACACCGACGATCTGAAAATAACTTACAAATCAGTAAGTTGAACGAAAAAAAGTGGTTGACAAGCAAAACGAAGAATGTAGAATAGCCGGCCTCAGCAGCGACAACGCGAAAGCGGATAGCCAAAGAGATCGAAGCTAACACAGGCTTCGAAGCAGTAAAGATGTACCGAAGTTCAGTTCCGCGATAGCTCAGTCGGTAGAGCAAATGACTGTTAATCATTGGGTCCCTGGTTCGAGTCCAGGTCGCGGAGCCAATCTCGGGGTGTAGCGCAGTCCGGTAGCGCGCCTGCTTTGGGAGCAGGATGTCAGGAGTTCGAATCCCCTCACCCCGACCATTTTCAGGGTCGTTAGCTCAGTTGGTAGAGCAGTTGGCTTTTAACCAATTGGTCGTAGGTTCGAATCCTACACGACCCACCATGTAAAGAGGGCATCTCGAAAGAGATGCCCTTTTTCTTTGTCCGAGATTTATATCCCCGCCCTTTGCTACCCTGTGGCCTTTGCCCGCAGGAGTGCCCGCGCATGCCACTCAAAGCCAGTGTTTTCATCGCCACCAGCTTGGATGGCTACATCGCCCGTGAAGATGGCGGCCTCGATTGGTTGTTAGGGGCCACCCAGTCTGCTGACGACCATGGCTACGCCGGTTTCAAGGCCGGCGTCGATACCTTGGTAATGGGGCGTGGCACCTTCGACAAGGTCATGACCTTTGGCGAGTGGCCGTATCCGGATGCGCGAGTGGTGGTGGTCAGCAGCACCCTCAAAGCACTGCCCCAGGGCGTATCAGAGCGCGTCGAGTTGCACCCGGGGCCGATCCCGGCTTTGCTCGAACACCTTCAGGCCACGGGCGCAAAGAGCCTTTACCTGGATGGCGGCAAGCTGATTCAGGGGTTCTTGCGTGAGGGGTTGGTGGACGAGATGACCATCACCCGCATCCCCGTGCTGCTGGGGCAGGGGATACCGTTGTTCGGCGAGTTGGCGAAGGATGTGCTGTTGCAGCACATGAGAACGACCAGTTACGAGAGTGGGTTCGTGCAGAGTACGTATCGCGTGGTCAGATAAATCGCGTCAAGGCCATCGCCGGCAAGCCGGCTCCCACAGGAGCGCGCATCCTTGTGGGAGCTGGCTTGTCGTGGCGACGAACCGCAGCAAAAGGGCTGCAAAGCAGCCCTAGGATCTTGAAGCCTCAGTGCAGCTTCAGGCGCGGCTCGGTGCCCCGGCCAATCTTGCTGCCCAGCATCAGCATCAAGGTGCGGAAGGTCCCGTACAGCGCCATCTGGTGCATCCGGTACAGCGACACATAGAACATCCGCGCCAGCCAGCCTTCCAGCTTGACGCTGCCCATCAGGTTGCCCATCAGGTTACCCACCGCCGAGAAGCGCGACAGCGATACCAGCGAGCCATAGTCCTTGTACTCGTAGGTCGGCAGCGCCTTGTTCTCCAGGCGCAGCTTGAGGCTCTTGGCCAGCAGCGAGGCCTGCTGGTGCGCGGCCTGGGCCCGTGGCGGCACGTTGCGGTCGGTGCCAGGCTGCGGGCAGGCGGCGCAGTCGCCGAAGGCGAAGATGTTGTCGTCCAGGGTGGTCTGCAAGGTCGGGCGCACCACCAGCTGGTTGATGCGGTTAGTCTCCAGGCCGTCGATGTCCTTGAGGAAGCCCGGCGCGCGAATGCCCGCCGCCCAGACCTTGAGGCTGGCCTGGATCACTTCGCCCGAGGCAGTCTTCAGGCCATCGGCGGTCACTTCGCTGACCGCGGCGTTGGTCATCACCGTCACCCCGAGTTTTTCCAGGGTCTTGTGCACCGGCACGCTGATGCGCTCCGGCAGCGCCGGCAATACCCGTGGGCCGGCTTCGATGATGGTGATGTGCATGTCTTTGGGCTGGATCTTGTCCAGGCCGTAGGCTGCCAGCTCATGGGCGGCGTTGTGCAGCTCGGCCGCCAGCTCCACGCCGGTGGCACCGGCGCCGACGATGGCCACGCTGATCTGCTCGCTGGCCACATCTCCGGCGTGCGCACGCAGATAGTGGTTGAGCAGTTGCTGGTGGAAGCGCTCGGCCTGCTTGCGGCTGTCGAGGAACAGGCAGTGCTGCGCCGCCCCCAGGGTGCCGAAGTCGTTGGTGTTGCTGCCCACGGCGATCACCAGGGTGTCGTAGCCGATGGTGCGCGCAGGCAGCAGCTCACGGCCCTCGTCGTCGAGGGTCGCGGCCAATTGAATCATCTTGTTTTCGCGGTCCAGGCCGCTCATGCGTCCCATCTGGAAGTTGAAGTGGTTCCACTTGGCCTGGGCCACGTAGTTCAGTTCGTCTTCCGAGGAGTTCAGCGAGCCGGCCGCCACTTCGTGCAGCAGTGGCTTCCAGATGTGCGTCAGGTTGGCATCAACCAGGGTGATCTCGGCCTGTTTGCGCTTGCCCAGGCTTTTACCCAGGCGGGTCGCCAGTTCCAGGCCGCCGGCGCCGCCGCCGACAATCACGATGCGATGAGTCATGGGGATATCTCACAAGTTTTACGGAATTCGTGGACACAAGGTCCGGCCGCATCCGGCATGAGGGGCGGGCGAGCGCAAGGCAGCTCATAGCACCAGTCCACTCAGCAGGCGGCTCAACAGGCCCAGACCGATGGTCACGGCCACCACCAGCAGCAGGAGCAGCCACGGCCGGAAGGGCCGGCGCTCGACTTGATGCTGGGGGGCGCTCAGATACTCATCGACGCGACGCTGATCTTCAGGATTCAGGCGGCTGGTCATGGTGGGCCTCGTCAGATAGACGTTCGTGACTGCGTGTACGCCACAGCGTTCACGCAAACGCATGGGTCGAATGATAATGCTTTCTATCCCTGGCGCCGAGTGTACGTGATCGCAAAGACACCCGGCACTGGATCAAAGACTGATGCCTACGTCGAACACGATGCTGCGCCCCAGGTTGCCGCGCAGGAAATCCGGCGCGTCCGGGTGGGCGAACAGCACCCGGGCGAAGGTCGGCCCCACCAGCGACAGCGACCGCCAGCCCTGGCGCAGGTACTCGGTGGGCGGCGGGAAATGGCTGTTGAGGTCGAGCACCTCGCGCTTGAGGCTGGCGAAGGCGATGATGTCCAGCTCGCTCAGGTCCAGCCCGCGCTCGCGGTAGTTGTGCGACTTCTTGCGCAGGGTCGGCGCCAGGCGCGCCAGCAGCTCCTGGGCACTGATGCGCCGGGGCCGCTGCTCGCGGCGCACCAGCTGGGCCAGAGAGAAGGCGCTGCGCCGCCGTTGCAGCTCCTCGCGCCATTCGTCGTTGAGCCGGCGGCCCTCGTCGAGCACGAAGAACACCTCGAACGCAGCGTCGCGGAACAGCACGTCCGGCGGCTCTTGCCCGGCCGGCGTGAAGTCCTCGCTGCGGTAGGGGATGTTCAGCCCTTGCAGCAGGCGCTGGCAGACCCAACGCTCGCGCTCCCATTTGCGGGCATTGGACAGGAACGCATTGGCTTGCTCGGCCTGGATGGTAAGCAGGCGGAGGTAGTCTGAGTCATCCATGGGGACAAGCTTAGTCGCTAATTGATGACGGTAAGATGCTGTTTGTGCGTAGGAATCAGCCCAGCACCAGCCATTGCTGCACCACCCCCAGCAGATGCAGCAGCCCCCCGCCCAGGCAAATGGCCGAACTGACCGCGATAAACCGCCGACTGCGCCCGGTGCCGGCCAGCACCAGCGGCCCCAGCAGGCCCCGCGCCAGGTACACCAGGGTGATCAGGCAGATCACCGGCAACAACAAGGGCAATGGGCGCATCAACCCAGCCGCCGACAAGGCATAAGCCGACCAGACGAGCAGCACCGCCGCGATCGCCGCAGTAACCAAGGCGGGGTAGGCGCGCCCTTGCTCCGCCGCCCTGGCCATGCGCTCGCCGGCGCCGAACAAGCGGTACCAGCGCGGGCCAATGGCGATCACCGCCAGGTGCAGCACGCCGGCGATGGCGCTGAACGCCGCGCCGAGCAGCAGCGGCAGGTTAAGTCCTTCAGGCATGGCGGATGCGTCCTGCATCGAAAGGAGGTGCCAGCCTATAGCAACAGGCTGAAAGGGAGAATGGGTGTAGACTCAGGCTTGTCCACATGGCCGACAGGGATATTGTTCAGGTGATCAGTGCACAAGTCTTGTCCAGCACCAGCCTTACCCTTGGCTGGATAGGTTACGTGCCCCTGCTGATCTGGGCCGCCAGCCGCACCCGCTGGGTCGAGCTGTTCACCGACACCCGCCGCCAGCACTTGTTGTTCGGCACGGTGTTCTGCCTGTTCATACTCTGGTTGGTGCGCCGCGATTTCGATACCGGGGTGTCGTACCACTTCATCGGCATGACCGCCGTCACCTTGCTGCTGGACTGGCCATTGGCCGTGCTCGGCGGCTTTCTCGCCCAGCTCGGCCTGTTGCTGATGGGCCGGCAGGACCTCGCCGCCATCGGCGTCAACGGCCTGCTGATCGTCGGCCTGCCGGTGCTGGTCACCGAGGTGTGCGCGATCCTGGTCGAGCGCGCCCAGCCGCGTAACCTGTTCGTCTACATCTTCTGTTGCGGGTTCTTCCCGGCGGCGTTGACGGTGTTGCTGTGCCTGATGGCAGGGCTGGGGTTGCTGTGGATGGACGAGCGTTTCGCCATGCCGGAATGGCTCAGCGACTTCGTTGGCTACCTATGGCTGATGATGTTCCCCGAGGCATTTATAAACGGCACGGTGATCAGTGCGCTGGTGGTGTTCTGCCCGGAGTGGCTGGAGACCTTCAACCGCAGCCGCTATCTGCAGGCCCCGTGGAAGGATGAAGAGAAGTGATGTGAATGGCACCGGCTTTGCCGGTGATCGCGGGGCATCCACACCACCGAACCCTGCTTAGTGCCGCGGCTCCAGATCCCCCGAATACAACTCGTCCTCGGACTCCTCCGCCCCGGCGATCTTGTGCTCCTCGGCCGCCCAGGCGCCCAGGTCGATCAACTTGCAGCGGTCCGAGCAGAACGGCCGGAACGGGCTCTGCTCGCCCCATTCCACGGGCGCCCCGCAGGTCGGGCAATCAACGGTCATCGGCTGGCTCATGGCTGGCCTCCTCGTAAAGTCAGGTAAAAGTGGTGCAGGCGGTCGATCTCGTCGTGCAGCGATTGCAGGTCACGATCGTTGACCACCACGTCATCGGCATGGCGCAGGCGCTCTTCCCGGGCCAGTTGGGCCTTGAGAATCGCCTGCACCTGTTCCGCGCTGGTGTTGTCGCGGGCCAAGGTGCGTTGCACCTGCAACTCGGTCGGCGCGTCGATCACCAGGATGCGCTGGGTCTTCTGGTGCTGCCCCGACTCGATCAACAGCGGCGAAACGTACACCGCATAGGGCGTCTCGGCCTTGGCCAGGTAGCTGAAGATCTCCTGGCCGATCAGCGGGTGCAGCAGTTGTTCCAGCCATTGCCGTTGGCTCGGGTCGGCGAAGATCAGCTGGCGCAGGGCGCCACGGTCGAGCTGGCCGTCCGCCTGCAGCACGCCTGCGCCAAAGCGCTCGACGATGCTGGCCAGGGCAGGGCGCCCCGGCTCGACGACCCAGCGCGCGGCCTGGTCGGCATCGACCAGATGCACGCCCAGTTCGACGAAACGCTCGGCGGCGGCGCTCTTGCCACTGCCGATGCCGCCGGTAAGGCCAAGAATCCAGGGTGTGAAGGGCGCTGTGCTCATCAGGTTCCAAGCAGTTGCAGGTATGAGGCGACTATTTCATCACCCCAGAGCAATGCGATCCACCCCGCAATGGCCAGATAAGGCCCGAAAGGCAATGCCGCGCCCATTTGCGTGCGCTTGAAACGCACCAGCGTCAGCCCGATCAGCGCCCCCACCAAGGACGCCAGCATCAAGGTCAGCGGCAGGATCTGCCAACCGCCCCAGGCACCGAGCATGGCCAGCAGCTTGAAGTCGCCGAAGCCCATGCCCTCCTTGCCGGTGATCAGCTTGAAGACCCAGTACACCGACCACAAACTCAAGTAACCCGCCACCGCGCCCCACAGCGCATCGCTCAGCGGCACCAGCAGCCCGAAGGCGTTGACGATCAACCCCAGCCACAACAGCGGCAGCACCAGCACATCCGGCAGCAACTGATGCTCGGCATCGATCAGGCTCAAGGCGATCAGCCCCCAGGTCAGCAGCATTACCCCCAGCGCCTCGACGCCCGGCCCGAAATGCCAGGCCACCAACAGCGAGAGCAGGGCGCTGCCCAGCTCCACCAGGGGATAACGCACGCTGATCCGCGCCTTGCACCCCGCGCAACGCCCGCGCAGGGCCAGGTAACTCAGCAGCGGAATATTTTCCCAGGCGCGGATCTGGCGCTGGCAGTGCGGGCAACGCGAAGCTGGCAGGCACAGGTCGAAGCGCTCATGCTCGGCCTGCGGCAGCCCCAGCACCTCCTGCGCCTCCCGCTGCCATTGGCGCTCGAGCATGATCGGCAGCCGGTACGCCAGCACATTGAGAAAACTGCCCACCAGCAACCCCAGCACCGCGGCCAAGGTATAGAAGAACGGCGGATGATCGACGATTACGGTCCAGGCATTCATGTTCAGATCAGGCTACCCAACTGGAAGATCGGCAAATACATCGCCACGACGAGGCCCCCCACCAGCAGCCCGAGGATCAGCACGATGGCCGGCTCCAGCAGCGTGGTCAACTGTTCCAGCGCCTGGCTCACCTGTTCTTCGTAATGCAGCGCGGCCTTGTCCAGCATCCGGTCGAGGGCACCGCTGGCTTCGCCCACCGCCGCTAGCTGGCGCAACAGCGGCGGGAACAGCGCATCCGCCTCCATCGCCTGCTGCAGGCCCATGCCACCAGCCACATCCTGGCGCAACTTGAGGATCGCCCGCTCGTGCAGGCTGTTACCACTCACCGGTGCCACCGTGGCCAGCGCATCCAGCAACGCCACCCCGGCGGCGTAGGAGGTCGCCAGGCTGCGGGCAAAGCGCGCCAACGCCGCCTGCCCGAGCAAGGAGCCCACCACCGGCACCCGCAACACCCCACGCAATATCCACAGGCGCGCCGGCAGGTGCCGTTGGTACAACGCCCGAATGCCAAACCCCAGCGCAGTTATCAACAGCACCAACCACCCGACGTGATTGCCCAGCCCTGTGGATAGATCGATCACCCACTGGGTGAACGCCGGCAGCGCCTTGTCGAAACTGGCGAACAACCCCTGGAACCGCGGCACCACCTCCAGCAGCAACAGCGCCGCCACTCCTAGCCCCGTGAGCAACAACAGCGCCGGATACAGCATCGCCTTGCGCACCTTCTGCCGCAGCGCCTGGCGCTTCTCCAGCATGGTCGCCATCTGTTCCAGCTGCCGGTCCAGCGTGCCCGACTGCTCGCCCACCCGCACCAGGTTGCAGTACAGCGCATCGAACCACCCCGGATGGCGCTGCAAGGCATCCGCCAAACCCAACCCCGCCGCCACATCCTGTTGCAACCGCGCCAGCAACGCCGCCATGGCGCTGTTCACCGTACTGCGCGCCATCACCTCGAACGCCTGCAACAGCGGCACCCCCGCCGTGAGCAAGGTCGCCAGCTGGCGGCTGAACCCCGGCGCATCCGCCTTGCCCGCCCGTTGCGGCCAGCGCCAGCGCAGCCCACCCGCCAGCCGCACCCGCGTCGCGCGGATCCCCTGCTTGCGCAACCACGCCTGCACGAACGCCGGGCTGCGCCCAGTGTGCTGGCCCTGTTGCGGCGTGCCGCTGGCATCGACGCCTTCCCAGGCGTACAGACGGGTGGAAGCAGGCATGGCGAGAGTCCTTTTGCGCGGGGGCGAAAAGCCCGGTAACAGCTTGCCCGGCCTGCTGCCGGGCGCGTTTCCCTGTGGCTCACTAGAGTAGTCCAGCGAAGATGACGCCCCGCCGCGCAGGGGTGACAAAAGGTGTCGGTTCAGGCCTACTGCGCGCCTGCCGGCCGGGGCGCGCCACGATGCAAAGCGCCCGCCGCGCCTCCACGTATCACGAAGGAAGACCGTTCATGAAAGGGCAACGAGGTATCACCCTGATCGAACTGATGATCGTCGTCGCGATCATCGGCATCCTGGCGACCATCGCCATTCCCATGTACACCAACCACCAGGCCCGCGCCAAGGCTACCGCCGCGCTGCTGGAGATTTCCGCGCTGAAGACGCCGATGGACGTGCGCCTGAACGACGGCAAGGACGTACCCGACGTCGCCAGCCTCGGCGGCCAGCCCGCCACCGCCCATTGCGCGATCACCGCCAGCGGCAAGGCCGCCGACGGCACCGCCAGCATCGCCTGCACCCTGGCCGACGCCCCAGCCAATGTGCTGGGCAAGACCGTGACCCTGGCGCGTACCCAGGCAGGCTGGACTTGCGTGACCACGGTAGAGGAAGACCTCGCGCCCAACGGCTGCACGGTGCAATGAAAGTGAGGTGAAACAGGGGTTTGCGTAACCGACACGGCAGTGGTACGTTGCGCAACACGCCGGTGTAGCTCAGTCGGTAGAGCAGCGCACTCGTAACGCGAAGGTCGCAGGTTCGATTCCTGTCTCCGGCACCAGAAATGTCGATAGTGTTTAGTTACCCTATCGGGCTGATGAACCGCCTTCGGGCGGTTTTTTGCTTTTTAGATCGGGCGGGGCGTTTCGTCTGCGAGTAGCTGGTCGCTACGGTTGGGGAGGGGGATCCATGAATCCATTCAAGTCGCGTACTGAGAAGGTCACAAGCCCCTTCGCTGAGTTCATTCGCAATGCGAAAGCTGTCGAGAAGAAGCGCGTTTACACAGCTGTCCTGGTTGAGGCTTCTAAGCGACAGAACGAGATCATGGTTGCAGCCCAAGAAAAAAGCGTGTGATCAAAAATGCGTTACACGAAGCCCGGCTAAAAGTCGGGCTTTTCTTTGAGACGGAACCAAGGGTAGTCCATGTGGTTGGCTGTAATGTTGATTGCACAATGGAGTTATGGCTGAAACCATTCAGTCATATGTTATCGCACCTGCCCGTCAGAAAATAAACCTGTCACCCTTTTTCACAAGCAGCATTAAACGATCTAGATATAAGTAGTTGACGGCTAAGGGCTGCCGGTAAAAGGCGCTTTCTATTGCATTGCCTCTATAGTATATTGTATTGGTTTTGTGGGTTAATCTAACTAATAAAATTCACGCCTGAGTCGAGCGCTCTATGACGAATCAAGAAAAAACTAATAAAGAGAACGCTGGCATTGATACAGTGCTTAAGCGAGTTCGAGTGATTGCTAATGAAATGCTGTCGGAGTTGGATCCAGCTTTGGCTAGCCGCGCACAAGAGATTATGGATTTCCGAAGCTCTATTACTCAAGAGACCGCTAGAGGGTCAGTGTTGATGTCCGCAGCGTTTCTTGATGATCGACTTGAAGGCTTATTAAAAGCAAGATTGGTAAATAATAAAACTATTGTCTCTCAAGTATTTGATTTCAATGGTGCGCTTGGGACGTTCTCGTCTAGGATCAATTTTTCATACTTGCTAGGTCTTTTGCCTGTAAATGCTAGAACGGATTTGCATAACATCCGTAGCATCAGAAATATTTTTGCGCACAGTGCCTTGCCATTGGAGTTCGAGGATTCTGAAGTTTCTAAGTTGTGCGACAGATTAAAGTTTCATGGGGTTAAAGAAATAACTGCGCCTGGAGCTAAGTTTAGACGATCCGTAATGGCCTTGTTGACGTTTATACTACAAGCTACCGAAGAGGCTCAGCATTTAGAACCTAAGGCGAATTACGAAATTCCCGACAGCACAGAAGCTTATAAAATGGTATCCGCTATTTATGAGGAAGTAACAGGTGAAGAGTACCCAATAAGTAATCAACATGAATGATGGTGTTGAGTGCTAGTTTTTACGAAAAGGTTCTCGTCTGCATCGGATAGACGCTTTATGGTCTGTAACCTTATGGTAATCGGCCGAGTGCTAACTTTGGCTATAAGGACAATCGGCTTTTAGCGCTTTGGCCTGTTCAGGCTGGAGCCGTGCCGAGTGTCCATCTCGCGCGCGTATAGCTATAATTAACTAAAGCTCAAAGCCTAGTTTTTGATTCGCTGAATATGAGAGGGGCATACTTTCATAGAGAGCTTGGTTTGTGTGCTATTTCGGGGAGGTGCATAGCGAAGCAAGTGCAGCAGCGAGTAGGAGCTGAAAGACGCTTCTGACCGTTGAAGTGACCTCTCGAGCGATTATTTAATCCCTTGCCCTAGATTGAACGTCGTATTCTACTCGCTAAGAACCGACGCGATCTCATCAGTTCAGCATAGTGTTCGGGGAAACCCCTATAGTTGGAAGCCAAAGGTTCAATCTTGCCATGGTGATGTAACGAGCGCCGGTGCCTCGATACAGGCCTTTGAACTCCTGCCAACAAGAGTGAATCCGTTTCTCCGCTTTGGTCGCTGCCACTTTTGTAGAAAACTCCAGTGCGATGACACAATCGGAAAGCTGCACGGTGTGATCTAGCTTAATTGCTTTTACGGACAGGCAGTCTGGGAGTCCAACTCTAGGGACTAAAATAACCCATCCTTTTGTTCTTCCTTTAGCCAAGTTGCGGGTTTTGGATAAACCTTCAAGTTTTCCAGTAACCGCAACGATCTTAAGATCTGTGGAGTGTATAAATGGTATCCCAGATGGATCAGAAATATTTAGGTGGACTGGCAGGCTGCCTCGAACGATAGTGGTCTGTATAGCGCCACTGTAATGCTTGATTTCTTGATAAGACTGCTGATGAACTCCAGGCTGAATTTGGACAACGGATGCTTGAACCCTTGCGCCGCGAAAAGTGCATCGTTGCAAATCTGCCAATTTTGTAAGTTGGTAGTCTTCTGCAAGTGCTTGCCGGGCGTCCTGATCAGTCTCAGAGTAGAGAAGGGATTCTGGCGCTATCACAATGGCACCCAAACTGGGCTGAAACAGTTCAAAGCTTCGCAGGAGGTGAGCCATTGCGATGCTTCCCCTCATTTCCTTTCCCGCAAACTGGATCTCTAGGAATTTCTTATGGCCGTGGCTGAAGGGCGGATTCAGCACCAGCAAGTCAACCGGCGGCCGCTTACACAAGGTTGCGCTGGTACTGGGGTGGAGCAAGTCACCTACGGACAAGTGCCAGTCAGGCCTCCTCAACCGTAGCTGGCTGATCGCATCTACATCACGGTCAATCCCGATAGACTCTACTGAACCAAAGACAGCATTCGCTGCATCCAGAAGCCGCCCTGATCCACACGTGGAGTCGACGCACACCCTAGGCACAAAGGGAAACACGCCACGCTCTAGGGCGCTAACTGCAACGTCTTCCGGCGTGTAGTACCTATCCAAATCAATAGGCATGGAAGTCCTCAAAATCGTAGACATGGACTATCCCCACCCCTGACGTCCGTCCACTTTTCTTAACGGGATGGTCGAACAATATTTCAGTCGTTTCGGCATTCTTCATGGCGAATAGAACAGATCCAATAGCGTGCGGCTTGGTGCCGACAAGCGCCAAGTATATATAATGCTCCGGGTAATCTCTACGGATCTTGGTCAGCGCTTCGAACGCCTCGAATGGACAGCTTGCACGGGCATATCTGACCTCCGAATGGGCTTTGTACTCGTCCAAGAACATTCGGTTGCAACCCACCGTAAATGCTGGGTATTCGAGTTGAAATCCTGGTGCCCCAACCACCGGGATGACTTTCGGAACCGGGTCAAGCTGCGCAGCAAGGTGTTCAGGGCGATTACCCTCAAACCCCAACATTGCTATAAACAGGCACCTGTCTTCATCATCTGGTCCTGCAAGCTGGGCGAAGCCTGGCAATGGCGCTAATCCTCCAAATGTGACACTCAAGTCGAAAATGGCAGAGGATGCAGGGCTAGGGTGCGGGGTATATGACTCTGGTTCAACGTACATTAACCGCGTATTGATTTTTTGTGAGTAGGCACTTTTCAATAGTGGTGCCCAAACATTGTGGGAAAATCCTGTGACATCAATTAAGAAGTATTGAGAAGTAAAGATTGAATTTATAGAGTCTTCGTCTCTGAGAGAGATACGGAGCTCTTGGTCTTTATGACATACTGCTATTGTATCTTCGTCTAAACTTTTGATAAAAACGATTCGTTCAGGAGAAGTACGCTGAATTTCTTCCCATGCATCAAGTCTGTCCCTATTCTCCGCAAGGTCGCCGGCGAGGATTATTATCTCTTCCGGCATTAAGTCGCTAATCGTAAATGTTTTGAAGCGTTTGGTGTGGAGTGACGGAATTGGCAATCTAATCATTTTTTTTGCCCGTCATCATAAAAGGCAGAGAAGAGTGCAAGTTGTTCTGGAAGGTCATCTTCTGTTGTTTGCGGTCTATCATCAAGAAGCGCAGAAATTGCCCGAGCTGGGCGATCCTCTAAGACACTTATCAAGGTCGAGGCCTCGATTGACATACGTCTCTTTTTCCGATGTGAAATCTCAAAGAAGGGGCTGAAGATTCTATGTAGGCGGTATTCGTCATCTCTAAGCTCAACGCTGCTGGTCGATTTTGTCCTAGGAGCTGATTCGAATGCGAGATGACCGACGCCCTCCTGTAGCAAGCCATGAATCCTAGTTGTTTCCGATTGATTACCGGATAGAACAAATGATGTAACTTCTGGTGTTTTACCACTAGGCTCTCTTGCGAGCTCGAAGAATACCTTGCCTATAGCTAGAACTAGGCGCTTAAGCTGTACTCCACGGTCTGCTAGCCCCTCTAGTTGGTTGAGACGACGTTTTCCAACTTCTCGAGCCGCGAGGGTTTGAGACTTCGCGGAAATAACCAGGGGTTGATGGTTGACTCCCTCCTCATCGAGCTGATAACCGATTGCTGTGTCGATCAGTTCCAAGAAGTAGCGTATGTTTCCAGCGGCGAGTGAAAGCAGTGTTCGTTCGCCGCAATAATACTTTCTAATTCTCGCGCCTTTTCTACCTTTCGAGAGCCAAAAAAGACTGGCGTAACCGTGGTTACCTAGCCTGGTCTTCCATTCGCTTTCATTAGCAATCCAATCATTCGCCAGTTCTTGTAATGATCCTCCTTCACTTTGTTGCCAATACTTGAGGAAGGACAGTTCAGCTTGGGTTTTTTCGCTGAAGAAGCTGTAGTGCTTGTTAGTTTTAAGCTCTTCGAGCACTGCTGTAGCGACGCGGTCCGCTCCTAAAACAACAGCCTCATCAGCAAGCGAAAGTTCTTGCAGGAAGTCGCGAAGGTTGTCCGAAATCTTCGCCCCAACGCCTTGCGCGTATTTAAGTCTTAACTCTGCAACGGCTTTTGCGAAAAAGTCGAAGCCCTCGTCAGCGATTTCAATCTCCAGGCAGTCGTCAGGTACCCTCAGCAGGTCTTGCCCATCCAGGGTCTGCCTATTTCTTAATCCGTTTTTTCGAACTCCTACCTTGTATGAGAGGGGCGGTTCAGCATGTTTGATATATGTATTAAGTATTGCCTGTTGATAATCTAGAAGGTTTTCGTACTCATCAATGCAGCAAAATATTACTCTGTTCCCTAGGAGGCTTTGATGCTGAAGGACTTCGGCAAAGGTTCTTAGAGGAGATTCCGCCATTGATAGCGTTATTCCAAGATCCTTCATAGGGTTGTTGACTTGCAGTTGTAGTGAAGAAATCGCTTTTTTTATTAATCCTTTGAGTTGTTCAAGCGTGTCGCAAGTTTCCAGTCCTAATTCCAGAGAAATTGTTGCCAGGCTCTCAGGTTGTAGTCTTAAACCTTGCTTTATTTCTAGCCACAGTGCCAAGTTTACCATTTCGCTGCAGGCTGAAAGGTTGAAGTAATGTGCAAATAGTTTTGCCCACCTTTCTTCTTCGATACCACTACCAGCAAAAGCCCGAACCCGATTCTTGTTCATCCGAACAAGAATCCCTAGATACTCTTGATCCTCGAAGGATTGACCGCTACCTTCCAAGCGCTCTAGCATCGAATCGTAGCGTAAAGACTGTAGTGCTGTTGTTTTACCTGTCCCGCGACCGCCAACAAGGAAGCATGGGCGCATTACTTCGAGTTTGCCAAGGTAAGCTGGCTTGACAAATAATTCTTTGAAGTTGGCAGATGGCCATTCTGCTCGGTTATCACCAAAAAGCTGTCTTAAGACGCCTGTGGAATTATGTTCGCTCAATTAATGGCTCCCAGTTGTCTCGCCCCGGTGACCAAAAAATTGGCAGGGTGGCGTCAGGAATTGAATGTTCAAAGCCGAACATTAGGCCTCGATTTTTGTATCCAAACATTAGATAGTTTTGATTGCCGGCGATGTAGTTTTCTGTTGGCGTAAGCCGAGGGGTATATTTTGCTAAAAATTGCAAGATTGGTATTTTCAAACTAGGGTTTGCATCCATCACACCTGCTATAGTGGACTTTTTTTCTAATATGTGTGTAGTGCAAACAGCAACAGTTGGAGCGCAACTATTGATTTTTACAAGGCCGAAATCAGTTGTGACCAAGGTCACGTAAATGGCAGTAAAAGAGGTTTTCGAGTGTGCATCTGCAAATGATCTGTTCTTTTTGTCAAGCATCTTCCACGTCGAGACAAACTGATCGCCAGAACCCACGAAGTCATCAATGAAAATCACCGTGCCACCCGAGTACGCATGGTCAAGTGCTGCTTCCGAGTCCACTACGAAGCTGTCGTTTAGGTGTAGTAATTGCCGGGCGCTGCGGCATAGAAAGTAGCCGGAATCTGTAGGGTTTGGGGTTTCCCCCCTCACTGGCGTCAAAACCGCTGAGCTGATACTAGCCACAAGCTCAGCACCACATGGGGCCGATGGCCCCTTAGCCATTCCATCACCAATTGAATTATAGGAGGCTACTAAAAGTGCGTCAGTGAGCGCTTTATTATAGAAAGTGAACTTATCCAAGAGAAACGCAGCGATGTGGGCGTCTGAGTCGTCGAAATTTCTAAGCCAAGCCCGAGGGCGTAGCTTTGGCTCGGATGGCCACAAGCCTGCTCGCTTGAGAATGTCACATTTAGACAAAATTTCTTGTACTTGAGTGTCAGCGCGCAATCGGGAACTCCATGTTTTGTTGCTGCAGCTCAAATAGGCCGATGCTAATTCTGGCGACCGCATCCACACCCGGAAACTGCAAATTGTGGACAGGAAGCAATTTTGAGTCGACTAACAATATTGCTTCGGCCGTTTATCCACCACGTTAGAGAGTCAGTCCGAGGCTATCAAAATGCCATGCGAGAGTCTACCAACAGCCGGTCCGATCATAGCGCTCCAACGGGCCTTGACTTAGGCAGTAAGATGTAACGAGTGTTTGGCCTCGTCGAGCTACGTAGGAAGGTCATGTCAAGCTAGCGAGGCGCTTGCTCATAACGTGAAACGTCAACCACCGTACGCTTCACCTCGCCAATATTTGTAGTCAGCGATCGTCCAGCCGGTAGCTGCCAGCCGCGACAGCGCCTGATACTGGCTTTGCGGTCCGCAACCTGGAATAGCCTGAGGGTAAATCTAGGGCTAGAGATGCCGCGAGCGGTGGCAGTTCCACAACGAAAGGAACTAATGCATGACCACCAAGATACTGAGGATCCTCGCATCCGCTCTCCGCCGCCCAACCCCCGCGGGCACCCCATCCCCCACCTTCTACCCGATCGACAGCCACTCCCTAGCCACCCGCGCCAACCGGGAGGTGCCCCATGCCTGACCATGAACGCCTGTCTACCCTCCAGAGCTACGTCTGGACCCTCGAACTGCTCGGCGAGGCGCTGGTGCAGCATGACGAGGTGCTGGAGTGCGAGCACAACCCGCAACTGAGCTTCCGCAACACGGCGGGGATTCACCAGGCGATCCGGATCATCAGCCGGTTGGCCAGTGAGCAGTTCGGCAAGCTGGAGGCGATGAAGGAAGAGTGTGTTTCCGAAGGCTGATGCCGCGCATCATCGGGGCCGCTTTGCGGCCCCATTGTGTAGCGTGCCCTGTTCGGGCAGTACCTGATTCGTCGTCGAAAAATAAATCCGTTCCCATTTTTCGGACACCCTTGCACAAGGCTAGGCCGGATGGCCGACCACGATAGCTGCCCCACCTATCAATAGCGACTGGCTGCTATTGCCTTCGCTACCTTTCGCGAAGGGCCGCATCCCTAGACAGACGCCCAAAGAGAGGCTCCGAGCTTTGAGTTTGCTTGAGCTTGCTTCTGCTTGACGGATGGCATATATGCACCTTGGGGCCCTATCGGGCGCAGGACTTAATCATCCAGGGAGGCGTGGACCAGATGTCAACCACCGCACCAAATGCGGCAATACTCGAAGCCGATTATCTCCATGCCGTGGTCGACATGACGTGTCTGTTTCACGACAAAGTCTGTTATCTGATATTCGCATCTGCGCAGCTGTTCCCTGCTGAGCTTGGTGCCCCGGCTGAGGAAAAATTCACCAGCTATCCAGTTAAGAAATTGAAAGGAGGCAGCCGCTTGGTTCACCGCAGGTATGTGGTGACAGCCAAGCAGGCATTGACTTGGTATGACAACTGTCTTGGCGGCGAGGTGCAGTTGTTGTGCGGAGATGAAAAATCGCATCAACCTCAACACGAGCAGCTCCTCGCCGAGCCGCCATGGCCACACCTGTCGACCACGGAAGATTTTGTTGCCCTAAGTGACATAGATGGCGTGCGGCGCGTGCACCATCTGATGCCCGCTAGCTGCCCGGTTATGATCTCTCAGCTTTGCGACACTGATCCGGCTGCAGTCGAATGGCTTGGCGTTGAGCTGGGCATCGACTTCTTGCGCCACCCTGAACAATTTGGCTCAGTACATCTGCTATTGCCGAATCCGGTGTTGCGCGGATTGCAGATCAAGCTGCACGTCGATGAGCATGGGCTTGATAACACCGTGTTGCGGCTCTCGCCAAGACGCGATCACACGATCGCTGGCCTAGAAGTCATCATGGTGGAGTATAGGCCTACGGGAATAAGCGCCATATACTCGGTGATAGCGCAGGGTCCCTATATCGAAATACCCCATGCCGGTACTGCTGAAAAATTTGATTTATTCATTCGATGTGCGGAGCGGGGAGTGCTGGAGTCGAGAAGAGATCGCAGCTATACCAGACAGATGAATTTTGGGCTTGAGGTTACTGGTAGCAAAAAAGCGATAAAGGTTCCCGGTAAAGATGGGCACTCCTTCAACGTAGACGTTCGCGAGCGGGTTTCGGAGAGTTTGCTAGGTGAGCCTCATCGGGCGAACGACATCCCGGGGAGACTTCGTAAAGGGCATCACGACCGCAAGCGCGCACTAGCCGCTGAAAGCCTGGGGCAGAAATGGCTCCATCGTAACCAAGAGGAGGCCACAAGCTTCGTTCGCGAGCTAATTGGTGCGGCCAAAAGCCGTGTATGGATCATTGACCCCTACTTTGCCACGACCGAGCTTTTCAGTTTTGCTGCTGCCACGGCCTATTTGACCACCAAAGTCATCATTCTGACCGGAGCGAGCACAGCGCTGGCCAAGCCTGATGAGAACGAGGAGGGCAAGGAAGCCGGTGAGGTAATGTTGCTGAATACTATCCAGAGCAGCATGCAGCATATACAAGTGCGGGTGATGACCGGTGCAATGCCCACGGTGCACGACAGATTTTTGGTGATAGACGACGACGTATGGTTTACCGGTAATTCACTCAACTCACTCGGTGAGCGTGCCGGCATGATGATCAAGCTTCCGGCCCCTGGGCCGGTGATCGATAAGATAAGCCAAGTCATACATGACCCTGAGCGAACCAAATCCCTTGCTGACTGGGTGCAGCATCGTTTGGCGACGCGTCAGCCTGACACGTGTTCAAAATTCATTAAACTGCTTCGTTGGGCGCGCAAGCTGAAACGAGGAACGCTCACCGTGTCCTGCTCCCCCTCAACAGTGCAACCCTCGGTGTTGAAGAACGATGGCGCCCCTCAGATGAGCGTTGAAACGGAGAGCGCGCCATGATCGATCCGCGTATCGCTGAAACGGATTACTACGTCAAAATGTGTATGCGGGACGAGGAAATGGCACACTCACTTCGCGATCAGCCTTGGGCTTCAGGTGCAAGGGATGCGCTCGCCGGCCTATTCGGTCGCTTTCTGGCCAAACTTGACGGTGACATTGAGGACACTCTCAGGAAACTTCAAGAATTTAGCCTTCTCGAACGGCAATCGCTTGATAATCTCAATCTGCCTGAGCAGTTACAGCATGCGTTTTATGCCCTACTGCATGACCCGAGGAACAATGACGCAAAGGTTGGCGAAGCAGGAATTATGGGCCTTGCATTGGGAGACGCCCTGCTTGCGCGCGCTCAGTACGATATCGATATCGTACCGGTGGCATTGTTAGCTAGGTGTAATTACCTTTTTGTCATCGGTTTCACGGAAGCGACCCAAGGCGCTCTTGCTTGTAGAGATCATCGGTTGTGGGAGGCATTGGAGTCTCTTATTGACCATGAGAACCGAATCCATGCAGATCCGGGGAATCATCGTCACTCAAATCGAATGGCCATGCTTCGAGGCTGGCAGCAAGAAACAGACATTCAGGAAATCTGGCACCTGCATGGCTGGGACATGAGTTGTCTGGGGCCAAAAGTGCTTTCGTTGCTGCGGGCTGCCCGCTGTGCCGATGCTAAGCGCTTCTTACAAATGGCTGAGAAGCTCACCTTTCCTCCAATCGCATCGGACATGCTTTACACAATTGATATCCGCTACGATTTCGACCAGTTGCTTGTTTTGTTAGAAAGTGCGCCGAATGTCTTGGATGACGGGGGTAACTGGAACCGAAAAATGATGGCCCCTTTGGTGCTCCAAGTTGCCTTCAGGCTACTGCAGGATTTAGGCAACCCGCCTGGGACTGCCGAGCCTATGGCAGATATTGACGATGTTAGATCCAAGGTTCGTTCGATCATGTTGGTGCTGCTTGCTCGCCCTGACGGACATTACCTTTGCTTGAACTGGCTAGTACACCTATTAACGCCGCTTCACCAAGCCGATGCCTCCGAATACTCGCACACACTCATCGATGAAAGCGTCATCCAACTGATGAGTAGCGGATTTATCGCGGAAACGTTAATCCTGCCCCCAATGCAAGGGCTGAAAACAGGGTTCTCCGATGTACAACATGTCACGTTGGCCGAACAGGATGCCAAACGTGCTTACTTTCACTTCGTAATTGCACTTTTAATGCGCAGTAAGGTGTCCGACCCAATGGACCTCCGTGAGGCGTTAGGAAGTCTACTAATTATGGCCCGCTCTCAGTTTGGCTCTTCAACGAAGTACCAATACTGGTGGCAGCATTGGCTAGCGGCGGATCTCTATCTCAATGGCACGGAACCAGTAGTAGACAAATGGCGAACCGCATTTGACCGTTTCGCCCCAATGCTCAGACGGGCTCGGCTGAGGCAACCAGTGAAGCATCTGGAGATTCCAAGCCTATTCCTCGCTGGTGTGGGCATCGCAATGATTCGTGCAGGCACGAGGCCAGAAGCCCCCTCGGCCCTTGCGGCGCAGATGGCCGACCTGTGGTCTGTGGTCTTTGAAGCCGCCTTCCACGCATATGTTTGTTCCGATCCTTTTAACGCTTGGGCATCCGTCATCGAAGATCTATTTAGGTGTTATCCGAAGATCCATGCGCTCCAGGGAGTGGATCGGGGACAGGCTCTATTGGCTTACATCGAGCATCTAGGGGGAGATGACCGTTTACTGACCCTGGCTATCACAGCTCTTGGTATGGCCGGCTTGGAGATGAGTGCGATCACCGAAAATGTGAGCCAGCAAATCGAGCTGGAGGAGCGTATCACCAGTTACCTTGCATGGACTTCAAAATTCAAAGCACGACCACTTCCAGCGTATGTGGTCTGCTACTGGCAGGATAAGCGCATTCACAGAATGTCTTGAGGTTGCCGAGCCTTGCCTACAGACGGCAAGCGGCGCGTTATTCCGTTTGTATGGCTGCTATGGAACTTCGCCGCGGGCATTGATTGTCGATGTGCCACAGTATATTTGGATGCGGCGAGCCAACCTTCGGATTTGCGCTCGCCGGGGGAACGCTGGGGTCGTGAGCTTTTGAAGCGGGCCATCGTGTTCATCGCTAGGACACTCCTGTAAACAATAGGGGAGGCGTCTTGAGGTAACTTTAGAGGTAGTAGAGTGCGCGCTTATTTTAAATAAAATTTAAAATCAGATGGTTAGGTTTGAATACGATTCCTCTCTCCGCCTCTCTCCGATTCCGCTTCATGTGGTGAGGCTCTGCGCTGTTTCGCGACAGGCCCACTACCCATTCTCTACGATGTAGGCAGTTTCCCGCAGCATCCATTGCCTTTTCCCAACCGTCCTAAGCTTGCATTAGCAGCCCCCAAGGAATAAATTCCCTCTGTCGCGGCCTCTTCCGCGACCGGGTTTGGCGACCCGACCGAAAAAGGCGCAACGGCGCCCCGATCACGATTGCAGGCGCTTTTTTTGTGTCCGCAGTTCCGTGTAATGGCGGCTGTGCGTGGGAGACCCTCGGGTCTGCCGGGTTCCTTTTCCTCGGTTCGCCAACCTGCGTACAGCTGCCACCCTATTCGTTTGGCGACGATGGTGTGGTGCTTCAACCGAAAAGGACCTCATGCATGCTCATCGCAAATCTGTACAGGATCCTCGCATCCGCTCTCCGCCGTCCAACCCATGCGGCCACCCCAGCCCCAACGTTCTACCCAATCGACAGCCAGTCCCTCGCCGACCGCGCCAATCGCGAGGTGCCCCATGACTGACCATGAACGCATGTCTACCCTGCAAAGCTACGTCTGGACCCTCGAACTGCTAGGCGAGGCGCTGGTCCAACATGACGAGGTGCTCGAGTGCGAGCACAACCCGCAACTGAGCTTCCGCAACACGGCGGGCATTCACCAGGCGATCCGGATCATCAGCCGCTTGGCCAGCGAGCAGTTCGGCAAGCTGGAGGTGATGAAAGAAGAGGGTGTTTCTACAGGCTGATGCTGCACATCATTGGGGCCGCTTTGCGGCCCTGTTGCGGTGTGTCTCCTGAGCGGACTCCACTTGAACCATCGCGTCTTGCAAGAGCGTGCCCGGTCGGCAACGCATCGCTCGCCCGGTGTTTCATCACCCCCGAATCAGCGCCTACCAGAACCACCCACCCCGAGCCAGCTCCTGCTCACAACTCCGATACTGCGCCCCAAACACCGACGCCCGCGCCTGAACCTTCTGCGACACGTTCTTCAACCACGGCTTGGCGTCGTAGCTGCGGTTGCGGTAGCCGCCCCAGCCTTCGTGGTAATTCAGGTACTGGCCATAGGCGTCCCACTTGGACACGCCATTCACCCGCTGGCTCTTCTGCATGTACCAGCCCATGAAGTCGAGGGCGTCGGCGAAGTCGTCGCGGGCGGCGCCCCAGCCGCCGGCTTCGCGCTTGTAGTCGGCCCAGGTCTCGTCCTTGGCCTGGGCGTAGCCGTAGGCGGTGCTGACCCGGCCCCAGGGGATGAAGCCGAGGAAGTAATAGCGCGGCGGCAGGGCGTCGTGCTTGAACGACGACTCTTGGTACATCATCGCCATCGGCACCTGCACCGGGGCGCCCCAGCGCGCCTGCATCTTCAGCGCCGCCTCGTGCCATTTCGGCTTCTCGCGGAAGATCTCGCAGAGGTTCTCGGGGTTGGCGGGAGGCTTGGTGGCACAGCCGGCTACAGCCAGGAGCAGGGCCGGCATGGTGAGCCGAAGCATGGAGGGGGGTTCCTTGTGCGGACGTCGGGGTCGCAGGGCGCTGACGCTTTATACATTCTTTTGAGACGCAGATGAATCAGCGGGCGATCACTCGATGCCTGGAACGTGGCTGGCATCAACCGTTAAACCCAGACGTCTACCCAAGTTACGTCATCATCCATTTCAACAGTTTCTAAAGCCGCTGAATTGAGTGCCGAGCCCTGCCGCTCTACCTCGAGATCCGCCCAGAACCCATCAGTCGCGAAGACCAATCGTTCCCCCGCTTCGACCTTTAGAGAAACAAAGTCTGGTCGTGGTGCGGTCCTGGCCTTGTAGCAGCGTGTGACAATATTTCGAGCGGGATCTTCGGCGAGCTCCCCGTGGCTTTTGTCTCGCTGCCAGTTTGCCCAGCAGTGAGGTGGCGTAAGCCATTTGATCACAGTCCCTGCAGTGACAATGCCGCAGGAGCAATCCCCTTCGTACGCCACGGTCAGGTAGCCGTTCGATATCACCCCGACCAGATAGCAGCATGTCCCTGTGTGGTCACGAAACAGTGGGCCATGGATTTCAGAAAGCACTTTCCCTAATAGCGCCTGTGCAGCGGCAGGGGAGGTATCAGTGTCACCGGCGGATAGCCATTTTTGATAGGTATCGATGACGTAGGTGACGAAGCTCCTGGCAAGTTGATCGCTCCCTGTTTTCGCCGTGCCATCGACAATCACGATCAACCCTCTATCGCCGTCGAACACGGCATCGGCAAAGTCGCCGTTGAGGTCAGTCGATGTTCCCTTGAACGACCTCGTCGAGAACCTCATTTCAAGGCGGCCAGTTCATGCAAACGTTGAAAAACCAGGCGTTCCCGGCCCGGGGTGGACCTTACGGAGTTGCTGCTCTGAACCGCATAGTCAATCCCGTCCAGGCTCAACAGTTCAGTCATCTCGGCGGCAACGTACTGCCTGAGCTCGTCTTCGGCCGCCTTGAGTTCCTGCAACAGTTCGGGCCGCCCATCGATGACGATCAGGATATCTTCTACATCCTTGTGATAAGGGTCGTTTTTTCCTCGGCCCGTGAACGCTTCCAGTTTGGTAGCCAGGAAGTACGGGGCCCTGAAGATTTTTATCTCCAGGCCACTTGGAAGTGGTTGTGTAGCGGAATGAGCCAAGCCTTCGACAAACCATCTGTTTGTGTAGCCCAAGACTTCTGCGGCTGTGGGCATTACATCCACGATAACGTCGTTGAAACGAAACCGGCAATTGACGTCATCCTCGCCGGTTAATTTTATGTTTTTAGCGGCCAGCCGTTCCGTGAGGTGGGCCCATTGAGCGATACCGGCCAACTCGATAACCAGGTCGACGTCCACCGTGTGGCGTATGTCATCGATGATCACCGGATCGGTGACCAGCATGGCCGTCGTGCAGCCGCCCACGAATGCGACTTCATCGAGCAAGTCTTGACCAAGCCCCTGAGCGACAAACTCAAGGAGCTCGAGGTTGTGGTCAGCGTTGGAGGGCATTTACTTCAGCCCCAATCCAGCTTTGAGAATGCCTACCGCGACACTGGTTTCGCGAGGGCCACCCACACGTATTGCATCAACCAGGGCCAGGTAGTGGTACAGCGTACGGTCCTGTTTCACCGCATGGGGGACCGTTTTGTAGAGCGGCTCTATCAGCTGGCCGCGCTCGACCCCTAGTGGGTCGGGCCAAACGTAGAGGGTTTCCCCAGCACTGCGGATGTTGCGGCTCAACGCGGGAGCGGCGAAGCCGGTCGGTATTCCACGAACCAAAGCACCCGGTCGTACCGGGAAAAAGTACTTCAAGGCGTGCTCGGCAAGTTTGAGCAGCTCACGGCGATTGACCTTCGGGAGCCCGGTAGCATGATCGTTGATCAGCAGGCCCGATTCGCGACATCTGCCCATGGCGTTCGACACTTCGCTCTTGCTCAGGCCCAGCGATGCTGAAAGCGACCTGACAGAGTAGCGATCACTCCAGGACGAGAGCGCTGCCTCGACCGGTTCGACTGGATCGGTCCAGCCCTCCCAGCTTTCGCCGCCGGTGATAAGCAAATAGGCTTCCTTGGCGGCACTGGAATAGGAAAGTGCTGGCGCCGAATCGGTATCGGGATATCCAGCGCCGCTTGGCTTCAAAAATCTTCCCGTTCGATCGTATTCCCAGTCAGGCGCCTGCATGGCGCTCTTGATGGCGCGGTCGAGCTGCTCTGTGTCGATGAGCAAATTCTCTTCCTGAGCGTAGAGGCTCGCCATCTTGAACAGGAGCAAAATATCTTGACTCTTCATTCGAGTAAAAATCCCGTCTGTCCACATTCCATGAAACGTGGACACTTTAAGCTTCGTTCGCTTGCAGATGTCAAGACTAGGATGGCTTGTCATAGGTCGGATGTGTTCAAAAAGGCAGATTGGTTGTGGATTATCCACTCCTGGTCAGATGCCCTCTTGCCTAAGGGGCCTATTCGTCCCAATCCTTTCAATTGAGGGATGATTCCCACACGCCTTCACTCAAAAGCCGGCGATGTCCCGCAAAATCCGCCCTCTTTCTCCCCATATCGCGTATGGTGTCCACCAGATCAACCCTGATCCGCCCGGTGCGCCCGTGACGTCGAGCCTCGCGCACTGCTACTTCATTGGCCGCCCCAACCCGCCGGCCAATCCAAGCCACCCGCCCCACGCCTCGACTATTCTCACCAGCAGCATGGACCGCTCGGCACTGCTCAGCACAACGTTGCACGACATCGGGATAGGTAATGACCCTGCAAAAGCGTAACAACGTGCATGTCGCTGGCAACGGCAGTGCCACCTTGATCCTGTCTCACGGCTTCGGCTGCGATCAGTCGATGTGGCGCTGCCTACTGCCTCATCTGGTCACGCGCTTTCGCGTGGTCAGCTACGACCTGGTTGGCGCCGGTCAGTCCGACCTTGCGGCCTACACGGCGGAAAAATATGCGTCGCTCTGGGGCTATGCCACGGACCTCAACGAGCTGATCGACGCTTACGCCGAGGGGCCGGTGATCGTGGTCGGGCACTCGGTGAGTGCGATGATCGGCGTGCTGGCCGAGCGTCAGCGGCCCGGGCGGCTTGCCGGGCTGGTGATGATCGGCGGCTCGCCCTGCTACATCGATTCGGCGGGGTACTCCGGTGGCTTTGCGCCGGAGGAAATCCAGGCGCTGCTCACCACCCTCGATGACAACTACCTCGGCTGGTCCAGTTCCATGGCCCCGACGCTGATGGGCACGCCCGGGCAACCATTGCTGGAAGCGGAGCTGACCAGCAGTTTTTGCCGCACCGACGCGCAGATCGCCCGGCACTTTGCCCGGGTCATCTTCCTCTCCGATCACCGCCAGGAGGTCAGCGGCCTGCCGGTACCGACGCTGATCGTGCAATGCACGGGCGACCCGGTGGTGCCGGTGGCCGTGGGCGAGTACCTGCATCGCGTGCTCCCCGACAGCCAGCTGAGCCTTATCGACAACATGGGCCATTACCCGCAGCTGAGCGCCCCGGGAGCCTGCGCGGCGGCGATGGATGCGTTCTTCGCTGGCCATGGATTCGGCCATGGATGACGCCGCCTTGTTGTTCGATGAGTCGTTGTTCGAGCACGCGCCGTGCGGGCTGGTCGTCATGGCCGCGGATGGCACCGTGCTGCGCTGCAACCAGACGTTCAGCCGGTGGCTGGGGCATGATCCGGCGGCGTTGCAGGCGCGCAGTTTCGATCAGTTGCTGACGGCTGCGGGGCGGGCGTTCCAGCTCACGCACTGGGGGCCGTTGATGAACCTGCAGGGCTCGGTGTCGGAGGTGAAGCTCGAACTGCGCCATCGCGATGGGCACCTGCTGGCCATGCTGCTCAACGGGGTGCGGCGTGAAACCGCCGAGGGGGTGCGCTACCACCTGGCGCTGCTCGGCACCGGCGAGCGGGACCGCAACGAACGGGCGGCGCTGGTGGCCATGCAGCGCGCCGAAGAGCTGCTGGCGCAGAAGGTCAGCGCCGAGGCCGCCCTGCAACGGGCACAGGCCGAACTTGCCGCTGCCTATGAAAACGCCGAGCGCCGCGCCATCCTCGCCGAGCAGATGGTCGCGGTCGCCAGCCATGACCTGAAGAACCCGATGACGGCCATCAAGATGGCGACCGAACTGCTCGAACGCGATGCCGACAGCGACCGGGCCCGGCGCTTGCTGGGCAGCATCGGCAGTGCCGCCGACCGGGCGCAGCGGATGATCGTCGACCTGCTGGACTTCGCCTCGATCAGGCTAGGGCAGGGCATCCGCGTGACGCGTCAGCAGGCCGATTTGCGCCAGGCGGTGGACCAGTGCGTGAGCGAGCTCAGGGTGGCCTTCGCCCAGGCCGGTATTCGCCATTATTCGCGCGGGCATGGCACCTTCGAAGTGGACCAGGACCGCTTGCAGCAGATGCTCGGCAACCTGGTCGCCAACAGCGTGGCCTATGGCGCCCCGGGCTTACCGATCACCGTGACCACCGACCTGACGGACGAAGGCGCGACCTTGAGCGTTCACAATCACGGGTCGGCCATTGCTGATGCGTTGATCCCGACGCTGTTCGAGCCGATGACGCGGGGCAGTGAGCGCGAGGATCCGCTGCGCTCGGTGGGCCTGGGCTTGTTCATCGTCAAGCAGATTGCCGAGGCGCATGGCGGCAGGATCGGCATGCGTTCGGATGCGATCTATGGCACTACCTTCACCGTGTGGTTGCCGGCCAGGGGGGCTTTGCCTGGCACTGTTGCTGCCGTTGATGGACGGGAACAGTAATCTGCCACGTTCTTCCTGCTCTTGCAGGGCTCATATACGGCGATTGGCAGCGGCATGCACCTCGTCATCGCGCCTGGCGCCAATACAGAGCACCAGCACACCGAGCTTATCGGGTTCACCTTGAGCGATGCGCTCGCGTACGACTTTAAGGACCCGCTGAGCTTCGGCGCGGCCAAGTTACAGAAGATTGTCTTCCTGTTGGGATGAAACCTGACAGTCCAGATCATGTGCTTTTACCTGAAGCGAGTCTCCATCTCCTCCAGGCTCACGGTGTGTTTATCATTGAGGCTGGGCAGGCGCTCGGTGGTGAGACGTTCGGCACGCAGGTCGGCGAGCTCGTCCAGCATGGCCTGGTAGGCTTGCACGCCCATCAGGACCGCAGCGGGTTCGTTGTCCTTGAATATGACCAGATGAGTGGCGTCTGTGCTGGTCACTTGTTTCAAGCGTGCGCCAAACTCCCGGGCCATGGTGGTGGTGGACACTGCCTGTTCAGCTCGGGTCAGTAGGCCGGTCATTTGGAGTTCCTCGGAGTCACATACGCTCAATTTGCATTTATCAATGCGCATATCTGTACGTATGACAAACAGCTGGTACGGATGGTGAAGACAGCTATGTGGACTTGCAGACTATTGTCCCGGTTTGGGCAGTGCTTGGCCTCATCGGGACGTTTGCGAGATGTATCTCGCGCCCTCATAGCACCTTCATAGTGTCCTTGAGAGCGCCAGCGCTTTCGCCTCTGGAAGGCTTGATTTACTCGGTCAATCGTTCGGCCGCCTTGCGGTAAACCTGATCTCGCTCACGTTTATCCACGGCGACCACAAACACCACGATTTGATGATCGATGACCTGATAGACCAATCGATATCCGCTGCTGCGCAGCTTGATCTTGTAGCAGTCCGGGAAACCGTGCAGACGGTTCGCTTCGACCCTCGGGTTGAGCAACACGGTTGCCAGCTTCTTCTTTAGCTGTTGGCGAATGGTGTCGCCGAGCTTCTGCCATTCCTTGAGTGCGCGCGCATCGAAATCGAGGTTATAGGTCATCCAGCGTTACCCTCACCCTCTGCGGCGAGGCCAGGCGTTCGCGTACCGTGGCGAGCAGTGCTTCGTCCTCTTCGGTCAGTAACACGGGTTTAAAAGGCAGTTGCCCGCGCTCAGCAACATATTGCAGCGCTTGGCGCATCAGCTCGGAGGGGGTTACACCCAGCTTTTCCAGCTCACGGTAGGCGCGCACCTTGAGGTCGTCGTCGATACGTACATTGATGGACGCCATGTTTGCAGCCTCTTTGTAATGACATTGGTCTGTACAATGAGGCAAAGCAGTTTGTTGGGCAAGGGTAGTAACGAGATTACCGACAAGCGTGTTACTCGTTGAACTCCGGAGCGACGTCAGGCTGCAGGGAGGGCGATCTCGAGGTGCCCCCTTCGAACCACCCCGGCCACGAACTACGCTGCCGGTTCTCCACCTGCACACAGGGAATCAGCCGCTCACGCAACACCTCGGTCCTGCCCACGCTCACCGCCAGCCGGTACTTGGCGCTGTGCACGCATTCCCGATCGCCGAACTCGCAACGATCCAGGCTGGTGCCGCCGCACGGCCCGTTTGCCAGCCCCTTGGGGCAGGTCTCGGGGCAGATATACAGCGTGTCCTCCAGCCGGCAACTGCCACAGGTATCGCAGCCCACCATCGGGCGTTTGATACGCCGTTCCAGCTGGTGCAGCCACTGCGCTGCCGTGGGGTCGGCCCATAGCGGCCGGGTCACGGCCCAGCCGAAGGCCTTGCTCAAGGCGGTGGTGCGGCTGAACAACTGGTGGTGCATCGCCGACAGCAGGTGATAGCGAACCTTTTCCTTGTTGGACGCGGTGATCTGCCGCTGCCCGAGGCGCCAGGCGTGCCCGGGTGGATGGAAGGTGACCGGCGTCAGGCCAGGTGCCTGCCAGGCTGCTTCCCAGGCCGGGGCCCAGTCCCGCAGTGAGCTGAACTGCGGTTGCAGCACCTCGATGGTCTGCTCAAGTGCCTCGAACTGCGCCACCTCGTGGATGCCGGACAGGTGCACGCCTGCATAGCCCATCAATTTCAGGCCGATCACCTGCAAGGCCAGGCGCTGGTTGGCGCGTTCCTTGGCGTAGGTCTTGGAAACCGCTGCTTCGGCGGCCAGCAGTGCGCGCATCGACGGCGTGACGGTCACCCCGGCGACATGCCCGAGCATCCCGGCACGGCCCTCGGTCAGCGCCATGATGCAGGCCATCAGCGGCTTGGGCCGGGGCTGGCGCTGCATCCAGTCGAAGGCTTCCTGATGCTTATCGATATCGAAACCGAGCTGCAGGATGAACAGGTCGGCCCCGGCGGTGAGTTTCTTCTCGGCCTTGCTGTACTGCGCGCCGCCTTCGGCCTCCTGGTACTTGAACGGGTTGAGCGCGGCGGCCAGCAGCCAGTGCGGGCGGGCCTGGCGGACGATCTGCAGGGCAGCGACGGATTCGAGGTAGCGCACCGGGCGCTCGCCCGGGACGTGGCCGGGCAGGCGGTCGCCGGTGAGCAGCAGCAGTTGGTCGAGGCCGGCGGCGTCCATGCACTGCAATTGCGCCAGGAGTTCATGGCGCTCGCGGTCCTTGCCTGAGAAGTGCAGCAGGGCGGGGACGGGCTCGGCCAGGCTGTTGAAGGCGTCCAGCGGCGACATGTCCAGGGCGCTGCCGACGCGGTCGCCGATGGCCACGGTCAGCGGCCAGCCGCACAGCTGGGTGCGGGCCATGAGGGTGTCGAGGGTGGCGAAACGCTCGGCGCTGGGCTTGGGCACGAACTCCAGGATGCAGGCGAAGGCGTTGGCGTCCAGGGTCGTTTTCAACAGGCTCATGGGGTGTGGGCTACCGGGTTGGGGCAGGGTGGCAGTGTGCGACAGGTGGGTGGCTGGGGCATGTCTGATTGCGCGGGGGAGTATGTTGATTGAGACATTTGCGATGCCTGGCCGACGGCATGGCTAAGGCACTATGAGAAAATCTTGAGTTCATCTCAAATTTAATGAGTTTGTCTCACTTTAAACCGCAGCCCAGAATCTCCCTCATTCATTTTAAGAAGATCGAGGGACCACGACATGGCACTGGCACACAACCTGGGTTTCCCACGCATCGGCCGCGACCGTGAGTTGAAGAAAGCCCAGGAAGCGTTCTGGAAGGGCGAGCTGAACGAAGCTGGCCTGCGCGCTGTGGGCCGTGAGCTGCGTGCCGCCCACTGGCAGGTGCAGAAGGACGCCGGCATCGACCTGCTGCCGGTCGGCGACTTCGCCTGGTACGACCAGGTGCTGACCCACTCGCTGACCTTTGGCGTGATCCCCGAACGCTTCCGTGCCAAGGACGCTGCCAAGCCGACCCTGCAGACCCTGTTCGCCATGGCCCGAGGCGCCGTGGCGACGGACCGAAGCGACAGCTGCTGCGGTGGTGCCCACGCCCAGGAGATGACCAAGTGGTTCGACACCAACTACCACTACCTGGTCCCCGAGTTCAGCGCCGACCAGCAATTCGCCCTGAGCTGGGAGCAGCTGTTCGAGGAGGTCGAGGAGGCCAGGGCCCTGGGCCATGCGGTCAAGCCGGTGGTGATCGGCCCGTTGACCTATTTGTGGCTGGGCAAGGCCAAGGGCGCCGACTTCGACAAGCTCGACCTGCTCGACCGCCTGCTGCCGCTGTATGACCAGATCTTCAACCGCCTGGCGGTGCAGGGCGTGGAGTGGGTGCAGATCGACGAGCCGATCCTCGCCCTCGACCTGCCGCAGGACTGGAAGAACGCCTACGAGCGGGTCTACAACATCCTCCAGCGCGCCCCGCTGAAAAAACTGATCGCCACCTACTTCGGCGGTCTCGAAGACAACCTCGGCTTGGCCGCCAACCTGCCGGTCGATGGCCTGCACATCGACCTGGTGCGTGCCCCGGACCAGTACCCGACCATCCTCGACCGTCTGCCGGCCTACAAGGTGCTGTCGCTGGGCGTGGTCAACGGCCGCAACGTCTGGCGCTGCGATCTGGACAAGGCGCTGGAGGTGCTGCGCCATGCCCATGAGCGCCTGGGCGAGCGCCTTTGGGTGGCGCCGTCGTGCTCGCTGCTGCACAGCCCGGTGGACCTGGCCCGTGAAGACCAGCTCGATGACGAACTGAAAAGCTGGCTGGCGTTCGCCGTGCAGAAGTGCCAGGAAGTGGCGGTGCTGGCCAAGGCACTGAACCAGCCCGAGGCCGACGAGGTGCTGGCGGCGCTGGCGCAGAGCCGCGCCGTGCAGCACAGCCGCGCCACCTCGCCACGGATTCACAAGCCGGCGGTGCAGGCCCGTGTCGCCGCGATCAAGCCAACCGACAGCCAGCGCGCCACCGCTTTCGAGCAGCGCATCGCCAAGCAGCGCGCCGGGCTCAACCTGCCGGCGTTTCCGACCACCACCATCGGTTCGTTCCCGCAGACCGCGGCCATCCGCCTGGCGCGCCAGGCGTTCAAGCAGGGCACGCTGACCGAGGCCGACTATATCGAGGCCATGCACAGCGAGATTCGCCATGCGGTTGAGATCCAGGAAAACCTCGGTCTGGATGTGCTGGTGCACGGCGAGGCCGAGCGCAACGATATGGTCGAGTACTTCGCCGAACAGCTGGACGGCTACATGTTCACCCGTTTCGGCTGGGTGCAGAGCTACGGTTCGCGTTGCGTGAAGCCGGCGGTGATCTTCGGTGACCTGAGTCGCCCGAAGGCGATGACCGTGGCCTGGATCACCTACGCCCAGGGCCTTACCCGCAAGGTGATGAAGGGCATGCTGACCGGCCCGGTGACCATGCTGATGTGGTCGTTCCCTCGCGAGGACGTGAGCCGCGAGGTGCAGGCACAGCAGCTGGCGCTGGCGCTGCGTGACGAGGTGTTGGACCTGGAGGCCGCCGGCATCAAGATCGTGCAGATCGACGAAGCCGCTTTCCGCGAGGGCCTGCCGCTGCGCCGCAGTGCCTGGCCGCGCTACCTGGAGTGGGCCACCGAGGCGTTTCGCCTGTGTGCCTCGGGTGTGCGGGACGAGACGCAGATCCACACCCACATGTGCTACAGCGAGTTCAACGATGTGATCGAGTCGATCGCGGCGATGGATGCGGATGTGATCACCATCGAGACCTCGCGTTCGGACATGGAACTGCTGGAGGCGTTCGAGCAGTTCGCTTACCCGAACGAGATCGGCCCGGGCGTGTACGACATCCACTCACCGCGGGTGCCCGCCAGGGAAGAGATGGTCAAGCTACTGCGCAAGGCTGCCCAGCGGATTCCGGCCGAGCGGTTGTGGGTGAACCCGGATTGCGGCCTGAAGACCCGTGGCTGGCCGGAAACCGAGGCGGCGTTGGTGAACATGGTCGCCGCTGCCCGCGAGTTGCGTGCTTCAGCCTGACCTCATCGCGCATGTTCCCCGGACTTCGGCTAGAGTGCCCGGACATTCCTGCCGAAGCCCTGCCATGAAGCCCATCCACCTCACCCTGATCTGCCACGCCCGCACCGAGGCGCAAAGGGTGGGGCGCTTCGCCCAGGATGGCGAGCCTTTGCTGGAATTGCCCTCGCTTGTGCCTGAACCGGCGGTCCGCTACCTCAGCGCACCTGAGCTGCGTGCCCGGCAAACAGCCGAGGGCCTGAGGGCGACGGTTGATGAGGGGCTGCGCGATTGCGACTTGGGCACCTGGAAAGGTCAGCCGCTCAAGCATCTGGATGAGGCCGCGTTGCAGGCGTGGCTGAGCGACCCCCATGCCACGCCTCACGGCGGCGAATCGCTGGCCGCGCTGTGCGAGCGTGTTGCCCACTGGATGGACAGCGCCCTGGGCGAGGGCGAATGGACCGCCGTCACCCACCCCTTCGTCATCCGCGCCGCAATGCTGCATGCGCTGGGCGCGCCTCTGCAATCCTTCCACCGCATAGATGTGCAGCCCCTGGCCAGTGCGCGTTTCAGCCACTACGGCCAGTGGCGGGTGCGACTGGCCTAGCGCCGCACCAACGCCGGCACAACACGAACGTAGACCAGCTCGCTGACCAGCTCCACCAGCGTCTGGGTAATCACCGCCGCTGCCGCCAACGCCCGGATCGACTCAGGCAGCGCCAACGCCAACGGCAGCACCACCAACGAATTACGCGTGGCGGCGCTGAAGGTCACCGCCCGGGCCTCGCCTGTGGACAACTTGAACAGCCGCGCCGCAAACAATCCGAGCAGCGGCGCCAGCAAAGCGAAACCGACATACACCGGCACTACCGGCAGCAGGTCGTCCAGCCGGCTGGCGACCACGCCGATCTGCGAGCCGATCACCGCGATCAGCACCAGGGCCATGGCCGGCACCGGCAGCCACGTCCAGGCATCGTTCCACTTCGAAACCAGCGCAGAGCGCCGCGCCCCGGCGCTGGTGGCGACGGCCAGCAGCAGGGGCAGCGCGATCAGCAGCACGAAGGCTTCGACGAATGGCGCCACGGAAATCTCCACATGGCCGGCGCCACCCAGCATCAACGCCAGGTACAGCGGCAGCAGCGCCAGTTGCACCAGCAACAGCACTGGCGTGGCGGCAAGGGTCAGGCTCGCGTCGCCTTTGCCGAGGTGGGTGAACACCACCACATAGTCGATGCAGGGCGTCAGCAGCACCAGCAGGGCGCCGACCAGCACGGCGGGGTGCTCGGTCAGCCCGCGTGTGCCGGCCCACACCAGCAGCGGCACGAGTACGAAGTTGGCCAGCAGCAGCGCGCCCATGAAGCGCCGATTGCCAAGCCCCGCGCGCAGGTCGAGGAACGGGATCTGCAGGAACATCGCGTACATCAGCACGGCAATGGCCGGGGTCACCAGCGCTTCGAGCGCGCCGGCGGCGCCGGGTGCGAGCAGGCCGAGCACGGCGGCCAGCGCTACGGCGATGAAGTAGAGGGGGATCTGGTTTTGCTCGAGTTGCGCTCTGTCCACGGGCGGCCTGGCATTTCCGACTGGATTACTGGGGCAGGCAGGGTACTATCCGGCGCAGTCCATAGGGAGTGATTCGATGAGAATTCTGGTGGTCGGTGCAAGCAAGGGATTGGGCCAGGCGCTGGTGCAGGGCCTGGGTGGGCATGGCGATACGCTGATCGGTGTGTCGCGCAGCAGGCCGGTGGCGTTGCCGGGCGCGGCGCAGTGGATCGAGGCCGACCTCGGCCAGCCGCGCCAGGCCGCGGCGATCATCCATGAGGCGGTGGCAGACGGTGGGCTGGACGTGCTGGTGTACAACGTCGGCATCTGGGAGGCGCGGGCCTTCGAGGAAGGCTACAGCTTCCTCGATGATGACGAGGCGCAGATCGAGCGCATGGTCGACACCAACATCACCGCGCCGCTGCTGCTGATCAAGCGCCTGCTGCCGCTGCTGCTGCAGAGTGCCCGACCACGGATCATCCTCACCGGTTCCACCTCCGGCCTGCCGGGCAGTGGTCGCCCGGAGGTGACCTTCGGCGCCAGCAAGTTCGGCTTGCGCGGCATCGCCGAAAGCCTGCGCGAAGGTTTCCGCGAACAGGGCCTGGGGGTGAGTTGCCTGAACCTGGGCTACCTGAACACCGAGGATGGCCTGGACGTGCCGCTGGCCGAGGCCGAACGGCGGGGCGAGGGCGCGCTGATCCCGCTGCACGATGTGGTGCAGGTGTGCCGGATGATGCTGAGCCTGTCGTCGGCCAGCTATGTGCGCGACATCACCTTGCCGGCGCTGCGCGACGAGCGCTTCTGAGCTGCGAGGGCGCGCACTGATGTTGAAAAGGCCCGACAGGGGAACCTGTCGGGCCTGGGCGAAGGTCTCAGCTGACCAGACAGATCGCCCGCAGTTTTGAGCCTTCGCGCACTTGCGTGGTGGTATCGCCGAGCCATTGCTGGGTATCGGTCTTCTGCTGTTTGGAGAACACGTCTTTGACGTTGTTCCAGCTTTCCACCGACAGCTGGTAGATCGCCTGGGACAAGGTGTAAGACGATTGGAAGGTGATGGTGCCCTTGTGACTGGACGCCTTGATGGTGAATTCGCTGGCGTACAGCATGAAGTTCACCGAGCCGCTGTCGCCGGTTTGCAGGATGTTCTGGTTGAAGTTCGACTGGCGCTCGGTCTGCTCGGAATAGGACAGTGCCGCATTCACCAGGCTGCTCAGGGACTGTTTGATCTGCTCGACATCCTGGTTCTTCAGGCCGATGAAGCCTTTGACGAATGAGTCGACCAGCGCGTTGGCGTCATGGCTTTTTTGCTGGATCTGCGTGACTTGCGCTGCCAGCAGGGAAAGGAACGGGATTTCCGCGATCTGCTGGGTGAAGGCGATGAAGTGCTCACGGTCACCGGCGGACTTCGGCTTCTGGTCGGTCGGCTGGTCCAGTGGGTTGTAGCCGGAGCGTCGGCGGGCAATGTCGATGGCCGTCTGCAGGCCTTCGTAGATGCTCACTGGTGCGCTGCCGGGGCTGACGTTGGCGTCCGCATCCTTGGCATAGCTGCCGGTCGCCGTGCCCTTGGCCGGGCTGAAGAAGGGGTTGATGGCATCCGCGCCGCTGCGCATGGATTGGCCAGTCGCCGTGAGCAGTTGGCGGTTGTAGTCCTGCGCGAAAATGTTGCCGCGCAGCGCGGTGGATTTTGCATTCGCCTTGGTTTCCGTCAGCCAGGCGTGGGCACTTTCTTTTTCCGATGGAATTGCTCCTGGAGCGTGCATGTCAAATCCCTTTAGCAGATTTATTTATAGGGTCGATTGCGTTTGAACTTAAGCAGTTCAGGGAGTGCCTGACACAGGTTAGAGGGCGCCTTGAAAGTGTCAAAGTGTTGTTTTGGTGGCAGTCGGAAAGTAGGGGGCGCTGGCGAGAGTATTCGAATTAATGGCGCAGCTGCTTATCGTGAGGGGTTAAGTTGATGAGACGTTAAGTGTTCATTTGAATATGTTTGTTTCTTTTATGAGCTCTTTAAAGCTGCACTATTAATTACAACTAGTGCTTCTGGATGGCGATTGTTCAGGGTGGGCAACAGGTCTTCGGGGCCGCTTCTGCGGTCCATCGCCAGCGGGCCGGCTCCCACCGCAACAGCGCATGGCTATTGGGCAGTGCGAACGGGGTGGGAGTCGGCTTGCCGACGATGGGCTGCAAAGCAGCCCCAAAAGCCGTCAGGTCAGCGCTCGATTGCCAGGGCCACACCTTGGCCGCCGCCGATGCATAGCGTCGCCAACCCTTTCTTCGCATCGCGCTTGATCATCTCGTGCAGCAGGGTCACCAGCACCCGGCAGCCCGACGCGCCGATCGGGTGGCCCAGGGCAATGGCGCCGCCATTGACGTTGACCTTCGCCGCATCCCATTCCAGCTGCTTGCCCACCGCCAGCGCCTGGGCGGCGAAGGCCTCGTTGGCTTCGATCAGGTCCAGGTCGGTAAGCTGCCAGCCGGCCTTGTCCAGGCAGCGCTGGGTTGCCGACACCGGGCCGATGCCCATGATCGCCGGGTCCACGCCCGCGCTGGCGTAGGCGACGACCTTGGCCAGCACCGGCAGGCCCAGGGCCTTGGCCTTGCTGGCGCTCATCAGCAGCACGGCGGCGGCGCCGTCGTTGAGGCTGGAGGCGTTGCCGGCGGTGACACTGCCGTCCTGCTTGAACGCGGCGCGCAGTTTGCCCAGGGACTCGGCGGTGGTGCCGGGGCGTGGCTGCTCGTCGGTGTCGAACACCAGCGGCTCGCCTTTTTTCTGCGGGATGTGGATCGGGGTGATCTCGTCCTTGAAGCGGCCGGCCTCGATGGCGGCCACGGCCTTGCGCTGCGACTCGGCGGCGAAGGCGTCCTGCTGCTCGCGGGTCAGGCCGTACTTGTCCACCAGGTTCTCGGCGGTGATGCCCATGTGGTAATCGTTGAAGGCATCCCACAGGCCGTCGCTGATCATGCTGTCGACCAACTGGCCGTGGCCCATGCGCTGGCCGGTGCGTGCCGAGGGCATCACGTAGGGGGCCAGGCTCATGCTCTCCTGGCCGCCGGCGATCACCACCTCGGCGTCGCCGCAGCGGATGGCCTGGGCGGCCAGGTGCAGGGCCTTGAGGCCCGAGCCGCAGACCTTGTTCAGGGTCAGGGCAGGTACTTCGTAGGGCAGGCCGGCCTTGACGGCGGCCTGGCGGGCGGGGTTCTGACCGGCGCCGGCGGTGAGCACCTGGCCGAGGATCACTTCGTCGACCTGGGCCGGGTCCAGCTGGGTCTGGGCCAACAGCTGGCGGATCACCGCGGCGCCCAGTTCCACGGCGGACACGTTGGCCAGGGCCCCCTGGAAACTGCCGATGGCAGTGCGGGTGGCGGCGACGATGACGACTTCGTTCATTGTTGTTCTCCAGGATACGAGCGTGATCGTCACAGCATCCGCGCCCGGGGCTTATTTGAGAAGTTTGTTTTTCTTTGCCATTGATCTGAAATTCAAATGAATGATCGGCGTGCCGGCATGCCCTCATTCGGACTCGCCAAGGCTTGGCCACTCCGATGAGCGTGGGGCCGCATGACGGCCCTTTGCCGTTCAGCGCACGGTGCTGGCCTGGATCGCGGTCAAGGCGATGGTGTGCACGATATCGTCCACCTGCGCTCCGCGCGGCAGGTCGTTGACCGGCTTGCGCAGCCCTTGCAGCATCGGCCCGAGGCTGACGCAGTCGGCGCTGCGCTGCACCGCCTTGTGCGTGGTGTTGCCGGTGTTCAGGTCGGGGAACACGAACACCGTAGCGCGCCCGGCTACCGGACTCGACGGCGCCAGCTGTCGGGCAATCTCGGGGTTGGCGGCGGCGTCGTACTGCAACGGGCCGTCGATCAGCAGGTCGTGCTCGGCCTGCTGCGCCAGGCGCGTGGCCTCGCGGACCTTCTCCACTTCTTCGTCGCTGGCCGCCGAGTCGCTGGAGTAGCTGAGCATCGCCACCCGTGGCGCGATGCCGAACGATTCGGCCGACTCGGCGCTCTGCCGGGCGATCTCGGCCAGTTCGGCTGCGCTGGGGTGCGGGTTCATCACGCAGTCGCCATAGACCAGCACCTGGTCGGGGAACAGCATGAAGAACACCGAGGACACCAGGCTGCTGCCCGGTGCGGTCTTGATCAGTTGCAAGGCCGGCCGGATGGTGTTGGCGGTGGAGTGCACCAGACCGGAGACCAGGCCGTCCACTTCGCCGAGGGCCAGCATCATGGTGCCGATCACCACCGGGTCTTCCAGCTGCTGCTCGGCCATCGGCGCGTTGAGGTTCTTGCTCTTGCGCAGGTTCACCATGGGTTCGACATAGCGGCCACGGATCACCTCGGGGTCGAGTACCTCCAGGTCCGGCGGCAGGCTGATGCCCTGGGCGCGGGCCACGGCCTGCACTTCCTCGGGTTTGGCCAGCAGCACGCAACGGGCGATGCCCCGGGCCTGGCACAAGGCCGCGGCCTGCACCAGCAAGGGCTCGGCGCCCTCGGGCAGGACGATGCGCTTGTTGGCCTGCTGGGCGCGCTGGATCAACTGGTAGCGGAACACCGCCGGTGACAGGCGCAGCTCGCGTGGCGTGCCGCAGCGCTGGTGCAGCCAGGCGGCGTCCAGGTGGCTGGCGACGAAGTCGGTGATGAATTCGGCGCGCTCGCGGTCGTCCACCGGGATCTCGCGGTTCAGCGAGTTGAGCTGGTTGGCGGTGTCGTAGGAGCCGGTGCTCACCGACAGGATCGGCAGGCCGGCCTGCAGGGCGCCGCGGCACAGCTCGAGGATGCGCGGGTCGGGCTTGCTGTCGCTGGTCAGCAGCAGGCCGGCCAGGGGCACGCCGTTGATCGCCGCCATGCACACGGCGAGGATGATGTCGTCGCGGTCGCCCGGCGTCACCACCAGGGTGCCGGAGGTCAGCAGCGGCACGGTGTTGGCCACGGTGCGGGCGCAGATGATGATCTTGCTCATGCGCCGCTGGTCGTAGTCGCCGGGGTTGAGCACCTGGGCGCCGAGCAGCTCGGCCACGTCGCGGGTGCGCGGGGCGTTGAGCTCGGCCTGGTAGGGGATGCAGCCGAGCAGGCGGAAGTCGTTGCCGCGCAGCAGCGGCGAGTGCTCGCGCAGGCGGGTGGCGAAGTCGGCCATGCTTTCGTCGGTGCGCACCTTGTTGAGGATCACCCCCAGCACCTTCGGGTCGCGCGGGCCGCCGAACAGCTGGGCCTGCAGCTCGACACGGCCGGACAGCTCGCTGAGCACCTCGTTTTCCGGCGCCGATACCAGGATCACCTCGGCGTCCAGGCTCTTGGCCAGGTGCAGGTTGACCCGGGCGGCATAGCTGGCGTGACGGGTCGGCACCATGCCCTCGACCACCACCACGTCCTTGCCGACGCAGGCCTGCTGGTACAGGCGGATGATCTGTTCGAGCAGTTCGTCGAGCTGGCCGTCACCAAGCATGCGCTCGACATGGCCCAGGCTCAGGGGCGTCGGCGGCTTGATGCCATGGGTGCGGGCGACCAGTTCGCTGGAGCGCTCCGGGCCGGTGTCGCCGGGGTGCGGCTGCGCAATCGGCTTGAAGAAGCCTACCTTGAGCCCGGCGCGCTCCAGGGTGCGCACCAGGCCCAGGCTGATGGAGGTCAGGCCGACACCGAAGTCGGTCGGCGCGATGAAAAATGTCTGCATGCGTGCTTCTCGGAATAAGCGGTGCAAGGAGTTCAGCGGCCAAGGGTAGCGCTAACGGCACCCTGAGCGCACCAGCCGCAGGGGAATACCTGGCCGATGCGCCGGGCGCGTTCGTCGGCATCGAGCACCCAGGGCCGGGCCTGCCACGGCGGCTGGTGGCGCAGATGCTGGGTGTGGCCGCAGGACAGCTCGACCACCCAGTGCCGCTCTTCGTCGAGGTGGAAGCCGGTGATCCGACTGATGGGCTGCTGTTGGTCCGCGCCGGGTTCGCAATCGGCTGATGCGTTGGTTACACTTGTTCGTTCTATATACTTTTGCAAAAGGTCTTGCCCCATGCTGATCGCCGCCAACAAGGCTGTCTCCATCGACTATACCCTCACCAACGACGCTGGTGAGGTCATCGACAGCTCCGCCGGTGGTGCGCCGCTGGTCTACCTGCACGGTGCCGGCAACATCATCCCGGGCCTGGAAAAAGCCCTGGAAGGCAAGCAGGCCGGTGACGAACTGACCGTTGCCATCGAGCCCGAAGAAGCCTACGGCGAATACTCCGCCGAGCTGGTCAGCACCCTGAGCAGCAAGATGTTCGAAGGCGTCGACCAACTCGAAGTCGGCATGCAGTTCCACGCCTCGGCGCCGGACGGCCAGATGCAGATCGTCACCATCCGCGACATCGACGGCGACGACGTGACCGTCGACGGCAACCACCCGCTGGCTGGCCAGCGCCTGAACTTCAAGGTCAAGGTTGTCGACGTGCGTGACGCCAGCGAAGAAGAAATCGCTCACCGTCACATCCACGGTGAAGGTGGCCATCACCACTGATTTTCTGCGCTAAGCTCAGAGAGTCGCCAGGCGCTCGGGCAAGCCGGACTTGCCCTCCTCGGGAGGGTGGACGGTTTGGCCGCGCGCCTTTTTCGTGGGCGGGATTCGCCCCTGCGGCAATCGGAACCTGAGAGGGGATTTCATCATGAGTGCATTTCACGACCTGACGTTGAAGGCGCTGAACGGCGAGGACCTGCCCCTCGCTCCGTTCAAGGGCCAGGTGGTGCTGGTGGTCAATGTCGCCTCCAAGTGCGGGCTGACGCCGCAATACGCTTCGCTGGAAAAACTGCACCAGCAATTCAAGGGCAAGGGCTTCAACGTGCTCGGCCTGCCGTGCAACCAGTTCGCAGGCCAGGAGCCTGGCAGCGAGAAGGAAATCCAGGACTTCTGCAGCCTCAACTACGGCGTGAGCTTCCCGCTGGGGGCCAAGCTCGAGGTGAACGGCCCGCAACGTCATTCGCTGTATCGCCTGTTGGCGGGCGAAGGCGCTGAGTTCCCTGGCGACATCAGCTGGAATTTCGAGAAGTTCCTGGTCGGTAAGGATGGCCGGGTGCTGGCACGCTTCGCCCCACGTACCGCACCAGATGATCCGACCGTGGTGCAGGCCATCGAGAAAGCGCTGGCTTGAAGGCAGCGCCAACAGGGGCGCTTGTCCAGAGGGCTGTCGCGCGGTGGGTGTGGTTCTGGAGGCTCTCGAGCGGGTTGTCGAAATTGACCAGAGCGCGCCGGCATCGGCCTGCAGGTCCCCGTTGGCGGTGCCGCTTTCCAAGGTGCGCACCTTCTTGGGTTTCAACTCGTAACGACTGACCCGTTGGGCAGCTGGCTCGCCATCGCGCGTGTCGGCATGCTTTGCTTATGAGAATTGAAATCATTAGTATTGCAGCCCCCATTCCCGGATCCTCGTCATGAAGAGCAAAGCCGCCGGCCTTCCCCTGAGCTACCGCCTGGCCGTGACTTCCCGCAGCTTGGCAGCGCTGCTGGGCGGCTATCTGCTGGCGTCGATGGCCAGTGTCTGCATCACCCTGCTTGCGCCGATGACCCAGGCCGACGCGACGATGACCGGAATGATGCTGTCATTCGTCGTCTACCTCATCGCCTTCATCTGGTGCTTCGCCTGTCGGAGCGCCTGGCGTGCCTGGCTGGGCATGCTGTTGCCAAGCCTGGTGCTGGGGCTGATCAACGTACTGGCCTACTGGATGAACCTGTCATGAAAGAAGGCTTCCGCCAGGCCATGGCCTGGCTGCATACCTGGACCGGCCTGATCTTCGGCTGGTTGCTGTTTGCCATCTTCCTCACCGGGACGCTGTCGTACTTCAAGGAAGAGATCAGCCACTGGAGCCGGCCCGAGGTGCAGAGCCATCCGCTCGACCCAGTGGCCAGCCTTGGCCTGGCCCAGCGTTACCTCGAAACCCATGCGGGGCATGCCAGCACCTGGTTCATCCGTTTGCCCAGCGAGCGCCAGGCGGCGCTGAGCGTCAGCTGGCGCGACCCTAACGGCGATGGACGTCGTGGCTTCACCGACAAGAACCTCGACGCGCGCACCGGTGAGGCAGTCCAGGCCCGCGACAGCCGGGGCGGCGAGTTCTTTTACCGCTTCCACTTTCAATTGCAGATGCCCCACCCTTGGGGGCGCTGGCTGTCGACCTTCTGCGCCTTCATCATGCTGTTGGGGCTGGTCACCGGGATCATCACCCACAAGAAGATCTTCAAGGAGTTCTTCACCTTCCGCCCGGGCAAGGGCCAGAGGTCCTGGCTCGACGGCCACAACGCCATCGGTGTGCTGGTGCTGCCGTTCCACCTGATGATCAGCTACAGCAGCCTGGTGATCTTCATGTACATGGTCATGCCGGCCAGCATCCTGGCCAGCTATGGTGACAGCAGCGGCTACTTCAACGATGTGTTCGGCCGCGACGAAGTGCCCGAGGCGGTTGCCCAGGCCGCGCCGCTGGCGCCGTTGACTGACCTGTATGCCAAGGTCCAGGAACAGGCGCCGGGGGCGCGCATGGGCTACATCCGGGTATACAACCCCGGTGACCGCAACGCTCGGGTCACTTTCAACCGTGCCTCGGCCGACAGTGTCGCCTACCAGCGCAGCGCCACCTGGACTTTCGATGGCGTCAGCGGTGAGCTGTTGCGACGCGGGGCGCCGGAAAGCGCGGCGATGACCACTTCGTTCACCTTCGTCGGCCTGCACATGGGCAACTTCGCCGGGCCTTGGCTGCGCTGGCTCTACTTTGCCTTCGGCGTGGCCGGCACGGCGGTGATCGGCACGGGCCTGGTGATGTGGTTGGGCAAGCGCCAACTCAAGCACGCCAAGAATGAGCGCATGCCCGGCGAACTGCGCCTGGTCGAAGTGCTGAACATCGCCAGCATGAGCGGCCTGTTGCTGGGCGTGGCGGCGTTCTTCTGGGCCAATCGCCTGCTGCCGGCAACGCTGGAAGGGCGGGCTGACTGGGAGATCAACGGCTTCTTCCTGGCCTGGGGCGCGTCATTGCTCCACGCCATGCTCAGGAGCGGGCGCCGCGCCTGGGGCGAGCAACTGACGCTGGGCGCGCTGGCGTTCGCCTTGCTGCCGTTGCTCAACGCGCTGACCTCCGACCAGGGCCTGGATCACTCCATCGCCGCGGGTGACTGGGCCATGGCCGGTTTCGACCTGACGGCCCTGGCCACCGGCCTGTTCCTGGCCTGGGCCGCCGGCAAGATGCTGCGCGCGCCCAAGCCGGTCGCCAAGCATGCGCCACGCGCCGCCAAGACCGTGGAGGCGAGCTGATGCTGGGGGTTGCGCTGATGGGCTTCGCCGGTTTTGCCGGCCTGTGCCTGGCCATGGAAAAACACTTCAACGACCTGCTCGGGCGCAAGCCCACGGGGCGGCAGCTGCGAGCCTTGAAGATCACGGGCTGGGCGTTGCTGCTGCTGTCGTTGATCCTCGCCGTGCATGGGCGCGGCTGGGCCCTGGGCCTGGTGGAGTGGATCGCCGTGCTGATGGCCGGCGTGACCCTGTGGGTGTTCGGCCTGCCCTACCAGCCGCGGCTGTTGCTCGGCGCGGCGCTTGCCAGCCTGGTGCTCGGGCCGCTGCTGGCCGTGCTGGCGGTCTAGGCCCTTGAGCGACTCCGAGGCCGGCGGCGGGCGGGCACGCTTCCTCCAGGTGTTCCTCGCCCAGCGTGCGCGCATGGAGGCGCTGGTCAGCCGCCGCGTCGGCTGCCGCGCCACGGCGTCGGACCTGGTGCAGGACTTGTTCCTGCGCTTCTGGCGGCGCCCCGAGGTGCAGGTCGAGGCGCTCGATACCTACCTGCTGCGCAGCGCCAGCAACCTGGCTATCGACTACCTGCGCAGCGAAGGCAGCCGCGACCGGGTCGCTGAAGGCCTGCATGATCCTGACAGCGTGTCGGACAGCCAGGCCCCCGACCAGGCCCTGGAGGTCAATCACGACCTGCAACGCATCGAGGCGGCCCTGCGGGCGCTGCCCGAACGCACCCGGCAGATCTTCCTGCTCAGCCGCATCCATGGCTGCACCTACGGCGAGATCGCCAAGGCCATGCAGTTGTCCCAGAGCGCAGTGGAAAAGCATATGATGCGCGCCCTCGAAGCGTGCAAGGCGAGTGTCGCCGACCCCGCGTCCCCACTGCGCCGGCCAGGGAGCGCCCGTCGATGAGTGTTGAACAGCCGATCACTGCCGCCCAGTCCCAGGCCGCCCTGCGCTGGCTGGGGCGCATCCAGCAGCAGCCGGCGCAGGCCGAGGGCGCGGCGTTCAAGCGTTGGTTGCTGGAGAGCCCCGCCCATCGCCAGGCCTATGCCGAGGCCCAGGCGCTTTGGCGCCTGAGCGAGGCGCCGGCGGCGCGGCTGGCGGCCGAGGAACACCAAGGCCTGCAAACATACCTGGAGGCCATGCGCCGGCCCGAGCGCAAGCGACCGTGGCGCGGCCTGGCAGTGGCGGCGAGCCTGGTCCTGGCGCTGGGATTCGCGGCAGGCTGGCAGCCGCAGTTCTGGCTGCAGGACCTACGCGCCGACTACACCAGCGGGGCGCAGGTGCGGCAGGTGACCCTGGCCGATCGTTCGCAACTGACCCTGGATGCCGGCACTGCCGTGGCAGTGGATTTCGCCCAGGGCGAGCGGCGTGTGCGGTTGCTGCGCGGCGCCGCGTTTTTCGAGGTGACCCATACCGGCGAGCCGTTCCTGGTGGATGCCCAGGGCGGCGAAGTGCGGGTGCTGGGGACCCAGTTCGAGGTGCGCGGGCAGGGTGACGGCGCGCAGGTCACGGTACGCAGCGGGCGGGTGGCGGTGACGGCAGCCGAAGGGCAGCCTGCCCGCGAACTGACAGCCAACCAGCAACTGGCCTATGCCGGTGGTGTGGCCGGTGGGGTCGAGGCGGTGGACAGCGACAGCCGCCTGGCCTGGCGCCAGGGCTGGCTGAACTACTACCAGGTGCCGTTGGCGCAGGTGCTCGAGGACCTGGGGCGTTACTACCCGGGGCGGATCCTGCTGCTCGACGGTGAGCTGGCGCAGCGCAGGGTCAGTGGCAGTTTCCCGGTTGAGGAACCGCTGGCCGCGCTGGATTCGCTGGGCAAGGTGCTGGGGTTCGAGCGGCAGACGCTGTTGGGCCGGTTGACCGTTTTGCGTTGACCTGAGCCGACGTCAGCGCGGGGCAAGCCCGCTCCCACGATCTTGGACCCTGCAAGCCACCGCGTGGGAGCGAGCTTGCCCCGCGATAGGGTCGGAACAGCAAAATATTTCCATCAGGTGATGAGGTACCCCACGCCGGCATCCGTGTAGTAAGTGGAAGTGCGATTCATTCGCATACGATCATCCCGCCCACAGGTCCGCGTCCATGAAGTTCACCCCGCGTTGCGTCTCGCTCTGGTTCGGCCTCTGCAGCTTTTCCGCCGTGGCCGTCGTGCCCCAGGCCGTGGCCGCCCAGCAGAGCCAGGTCTATGCCTTCGCCCAGCCCAGCCAGCCGTTGGCCCAGGCGCTCAACGCCTTCAGCCGTACCACCGGGCAGAGCGTGGTCTATACCCTGACGCTACCGGACCTGCGAGCCCCGGCGCTGAACGGCACCTTCGACGCCGAGCAGGCTCTGCAGCAGTTGCTCGGCAATTCAGGCCTGGCCTGGCGCCGCCTCGACGCCCGCACGCTGACCCTGGAGCCGGTCGACACTTCCGGCGCGGTGAACCTGCAAGCCACCACCATCAACTCGCAACTGGACGACTACAGCTACCAGCCGCCGGCCAGCGCCTCGATCATGCGCGGCCAGGGCGCGACCCTGGATATCCCGCAGGCCGTGAACGTGGTCCCGGCCCAGGTGATCCGCGACCAGGCGCCGCGCAATCTGGACGATGCCCTGTACAACGTCAGCGGCATCACCCAGGGCAACAACTTCGGCGGTACCGCCGACACCGTGATGAAGCGTGGCTTCGGCGACAACCGCGACGGTTCGATCATGCGCGACGGCATGCCGATCGTGCAGGGCCGCGCGCTCAATGCCAGCACCGAGCGGGTCGAAGTGCTCAAGGGCCCGGCCTCGCTGCTTTACGGCATCCAGGACCCGGGCGGGGTGATCAATGTGGTCAGCAAGCGCCCGCAACTTGCGCAGTACAACGCCCTGACCCTGCGCGGCTCGACCTACGGCAACGGCAAGAACGGCAGCGGTGGCGGCCTGGACAGCACCGGTGCGCTGGGGGAGAGCAACCTGGCCTATCGCCTGATCGTCGATCACGAGGATGAAGACTACTGGCGCAACTTCGGCGTGCACCGCGAATCGCTGGTGGCGCCGTCGCTGGCCTGGTACGGCGAGGACACCCAGGTGGTGCTGGCCTATGAGCACCGCGAGTTTCGCTATCCGTTCGACCGCGGGACCGCCTTCGGCAGCGATGGCCACCCGTTGAACATACCCGCTACTCGCCGCCTGGACGAGCCGTTCAACGACATGGAGGGCCGCTCCGACCTGTACCGCCTGGAAATCGACCATCAGCTGGACGACGCGTGGAAGCTGCACGTCGGCTACAGCTTCAACCGCGAAACCTACGATGCCAGCCAGGTGCGCGTGACCGGCGTGGATGAAAGCAAGGGCACGCTGTCGCGCAGTATCGACGGCACCCGGGGCGCCCTGAGCCGTGACCAGTTCGTCACCTTCAGCCTCAACGGCAGTGTCGAGCTGGCCGGCATGCGTCATGATCTGGTGCTGGGTGCCGATCACGAGGACCGCAAGGTCTACCGCGCCGACCTGATCCGCCAGAACAGCCGCTCGACCTTCAGCTATCTGAACCCGGTCTATGGCCGCGAAGTGGAAGGCACCAATGTGCGCGCCAGCGACAGCGACCAGACCGACAAGCTGCGCACCGATTCGCTGTTCCTGCAGGACGCCTGGCACCTGGACGAGCACTGGATCCTGGTGGCAGGCGGGCGTTTCCAGCAGTACGACCAGTACGCCGGCCGCGGCCGACCGTTCAACGTCAACACCGACACCAGTGACCAGACCTGGGTGCCCCATGCGGGCGTCGTCTACAAGGTCGATGAGCAGCTGTCGTTCTATGGCAGCTACAGCGAGTCGTTCAAGCCCAACTCGACCATCGCCCCGCTGAGCATCGGTGGTGGCCGCACCCTGACCCTGGACTCTGGGATCGCGCCGGAGGAGGGCAAGTCCTGGGAGCTGGGGGCCAAGCTCGACGTGCCGGGCGCGGTGACCGGTACCCTGGCGCTGTTCGACATCACCAAGCGCAACGTGCTGGTGGCCGATGGCGACACCCAGCCGGGGACCATTCTCTACAGCAACGCGGGGGAAGTTCGTTCACGGGGCGTCGAGCTGGACCTGACTGGCCAGCTCAGCGAGCGCTGGAGCCTGATCGGGGCCTATGCCTTTACCGACGCCGAGGTCACCAAGGACCCGCAGCTCAAGGGCAACCGCCTGCAGAACGTCGCCCGCCACAGTGGTTCGCTGTCGGCAGTATACGACTACGGCATCCTGTTCGGCGGTGATCGCCTGCGCCTGGGAGCCGGTGCGCGCTACGTGGGTGAGCGTGCGGGCAATGCGACAAACGACTTCGACCTGCCGGCCTACACCGTGGCCGATGCCTTCGCCAGCTACGAAACCAAGCTGGACGAGCACAAGGTGCGCCTGCAGTTGAACGTGAAGAACCTGTTCGACAAGGTGTACTACAGCTCCGCGGTGAACCGCTATTTCGTTGCGGTGGGGGATGCGCGGCAAGTCAGCCTGTCGAGCACCTTCGAGTTCTGACCAATCGATGATGGGCGGCATGGCAATGGGCTTGTTCCGCGACAGGGCCCGGCAGTCAGGCGCGGAACGCTGCCCTGTACTCTCCAGGCGTCGCCCCCAATGCCTGGCGAAACCTGTTGCTGAAATGGCTGGCACTGGCGAACCCGCACGCCAGTGCCACCTCGCCCAAGGCTGGCGTGCCCAGGCGCAGTAAGCGACAGGCCCTGTGCAGCCGCCGGGCAAGCAGATACTGATGCGGCGGCAGGCCGAAACTTGCCCGGAACATCCGTGCAAAGTGGTACTCGGACAGGTTGCAGCGCAGCGCCAGCTCGCCCAGCGTCAGCGGCTGGTCCAGGTGGGCCTCGATATAGTCCACCAACTGCCGACGCTGGTGCGGCGCCAAGCCACCCCTGAGTTTGAGCCCATGGCGCAGGCCGACCTGGTTGAGCACGGCGTGGTCGATGATGTCGTGGGCAAGGCTGCTGGCCAGCAGGCGTTCGCCGGGCTCGGACCAGTCCATGTCGATCAGCTGGCGAAAGCGTGCGGCCTGTTGCGGATCGTCGAGGAAGGTCGCCTCGCGCAGCTGCATTTCACGCGGTTCGCGGTCCAGCAGGCGGGTGCAGCCAAGGGCGAACTGTTCCTCGCTGATGTACAGGTGGGCAAGGCGGATCGAGCCATTGATTACCCAGTTCGATTCGTGGCCGGCGGGCATCACGCACAGTTTGTCCGGTGCGCCGCGGTCGGCCGGGCGCTGGCGGCGGAAAGTACCGGTGCCGTCGGCGATGTAGCACGATAGGGTGTGATGGCTGGGCGCCTGGTAATCACGGGCATCGTCGCGGTTGCTCCACAATGCCGCCGCCAGGCCGTCGCCCAGGTGCGCGCTCAGCTCCAACCGGGCGTTGGGTGAGGCGTTGAGGGCGTTGAAGACTTGCAGGTGGTCGAGTGCGGGCATCGGAGACTCCTCTGAAGGCCATCGTACTGCGGCGTGGGCGGGAAGGCAGCTGGCGGAGAAGGAAAAGCGCAAGTTTATGCAAGCGCAGGTGTGAAGCCCGGGAAGACACTGTTTGCCTGTGACGGCCATCGCGGGGCAAGCCCGCTCCCACGCCAGCCCGCCAGGGTGGCCCAATGTGGGAGCGGGCTTGCCCCGCGATGGGCCGAAAGCCTGTTCGAGGAAGCCGCCATGAACCTGTCGCTCTACCTGCTTACCGTCCTGATCTGGGGCACCACCTGGATCGCCCTGAAGCTGCAACTGGGTGTGGTCGCCATCCCGGTGTCGATTGTCTACCGCTTCGCCCTGGCCGGGTTGATCCTGTTTGTCTTGCTGCTGCTCACCCGCCGCTTGCAGCCGATGAACCGACGTGGTCACCTGGTGTGCCTGGCCCAGGGCTTGTGCCTGTTCTGCGTCAACTTCATGTGCTTTCTCACCGCCAGCCAGTGGGTCGCGACCGGCCTGATCGCCGTGGTGTTTTCCACTGCCACCCTGTGGAACGCGATCAATGCGCGGGTGTTCTTCGGCCAGAAGATCGCTGCCAATGTGCTTGGCGGCGGAGCCATGGGGCTGCTGGGGTTGGGGCTGCTGTTCTGGCCGGAGCTTTCTCATCATGCCGCCAGCCGCGAAACCCTTTATGGCCTGGGCTTGGCACTGCTTGGCACGCTGTGTTTCTCCGCCGGCAACATGCTCTCCAGTGTGCAGCAGAAGGCCGGGCTCAAACCCATGACCACCAATGCCTGGGGCATGGTTTATGGCGCGTCGATGCTGGCAGGGTATTGCCTGTTCAGGGGGATCCCCTTCGATATGGAGTGGAACACGCGTTACATAGGCTCGCTGCTGTATCTGGTGATCCCGGGCTCGGTGATCGGCTTTACCGCCTACCTCACGCTGGTCGGGCGCATGGGGCCGGAACGGGCAGCCTACTGCACCGTGCTGTTCCCGCTGGTGGCGTTGAATGTGTCGGCGTTTGCCGAGGGGTATCAATGGACAGCGCCGGCATTGTTGGGGCTGGTGGCGGTGATGGCGGGGAACGTGCTGGTGTTTCGCAAGCCCAAGCCCAGGCCTGTGGAAGGGGAGCTGGCAGTCAAGTAATGGCGCCTTGTCGCAGTCTGCGGTGGAAACAGACTGCGACGGGGCCAGGCGCTCGGGCTGAACGACTCAGCCTTTCCACACTTGTGGATTCACCAGGTCCTGCGGCCGCTCGCACAGCAACGCCGAGCGCAGGTTGTCGATGGCCCGGTTGGCCATGGCTTCGCGGGTTTCGGCAGTGGCCGAGCCGATGTGCGGCAAGGTCAGGGCGTTGGGCAGCTTGAACAGCGGCGAATCGGCCAACGGCTCCTTTTCGTACACGTCCAGGCCGGCGCCGCGAATGGTACCTTCCTGCAGCGCCTCGACCAGTGCCACTTCGTCAACCACCGGGCCACGGGCGATGTTGACCAGGAACGCGCTGGGCTTCATCAGCTTCAGCTCGCGGGCGCCGATCAGCTTGCGGGTGGCGTCCGACAGCGGCACCACCAGGCAGACGAAATCGGCTTCTGCCAGCAGCTCATCCAGGCTACGGAACTGCGCGCCCAGCTCTTGCTCAAGCGCGGCCTTGCGGCTGTTGCCGGTGTACAGCACCTGCATGTTGAAACCGAAACGGCCACGCCGGGCGATAGCCGCGCCGATGTTGCCCAGGCCGACGATACCCAGTTTCTTGCCGTGCACATCGCAGCCGAACTGCGCCGGGCCGACGGTGGCCTGCCAGTGGCCGGCCTTGGTCCAGGCGTCCAGCTCGGCGGTGCGCCGGGCGCAACCCATGATCAGGGCGAAGCCCAGGTCGGCGGTGCTTTCGGTGAGCACGTCGGGGGTGTTGGTCAGGGCGATGCCGCGCTCGTTGAAGTAGTCCAGGTCGTAGTTGTCGTAGCCGACCGAGACGCTGGACACCACCTCCAGCTTGCCCGCGCCTTCGAGCTGCGCCCGGCCCAGCTTGCGGCCGACGCCGATCAGGCCGTGGGCCTCGGGCAGCGCTTCGTTGAACTGGGCGGCGATGTCGCCCAGCTTGGGGTTGGGCACGATCACGTGGAAGTCGTGTTGCAGGCGCTCGGCCATGGCCGGGGTGATGCGGCTGAAGGCCAGGACGGTCTTTTTCATCGGGCTGCTTCTCTGCAAGGCGGGTAGGGGCGGTGTCGTTGCTTAGCAACCTACCATTGTCCCCCGCCCGAATGCACCGGCTTTTTCAGTTGGCGATCAGCAGCTCGTGGGTTTTCAGGTCGGCCTCGTGGGCGGCGAGAATCTCCGGCAGCGAGTTGCGCAGGTACTCGACCCAAGTCTTGATCTTCGCATCCAGGTACTGGCGCGACGGGTAGATCGCATACAGGTTCAGCTCCTGCAGGCGGTACTGCGGCAGGATCCGCACCAGGCTGCCGTCGCGCAGGCCATCGATGGCGGTGTAGATCGGCAGCACACCCACGCCCATGCCGCTGCGGATCGCGGTCTTCATCGCATCGGCGGAGTTCACCTGGAACGGCGAGCTGGTGATGTTGACCACCTCCTGCCCCTCGGGGCCGTCGAACAGCCATTTCTCCAGCGGGATCACCGGGCTGACCATGCGCAGGCAGGCATGCTTGAGCAGGTCGGCGGGCTTGTGCGCGAAGCCATGGCGCGCCACATAGTCGGGCGCGGCGCAGACGATGCTGTAGGTGATGCCCAGGCGCTGGGAGACGAACCCCGAGTCCGGCAGCTCGCTGGCCAGCACGATCGACACGTCATAGCCCTCGTCGAGCAGGTCGGGCACGCGGTTGGCCATGGTCAGGTCGAAGGTCACGTCCGGGTGCGATTCGCGGTAGCGGGCGATGGCGTCGACCACGAAGTGCTGGCCGACGCCGGTCATCGAATGCACCTTCAACTGCCCGGCGGGGCGGGCATGGGCATCGCTGGCCTCGGCCTCGGCTTCTTCGACGTAGGTAAGAATCTGTTCGCAGCGCATCAGGTAGCGCTTGCCGGCCTCGGTCAGCGCGATGCGCCGGGTGGTGCGGTTGAGCAGGCGGGTTTGCAGATGGGCTTCCAGGTTGGAGACCGCCCGCGACACGTTCGCGGTGGTCGTATCCAGTTGCGCCGCGGCAGCGGTGAAGCTGCCGAGCTGGGCCACGCAACTGAAAGCACGCATGTTTTGCAGGGTGTCCATGGGTCACTCTCGGTTTAGAGGACAAAATTGTGACATGAAGTAACGCTGTTTCGCTTCCGACTAAAGCCGGATTATCGCTGTTTTGGTAACAAAGATTCGCAGGAATATACGCTTATCGCCAATGAAACCCGCCCCTAGAATTGCCCGGCCCCTCCACCTCTTCCTCGGGAAATCGCAGCTGTGCCGCGTCGCAACATCAGAGCGCTTAGCGCGCTCAGTGCCTGTGCCCTTAGTCTCACCTTGAGCGGCTGTATCGGAACCTGGGGTATCGCCCCGCAGAGCAAAACCCTCCAAGCCAACCAACTGACCACCGACGACGCCATCCGTGAGGCTGCGCGCGACGCCCACTGGCCGGCCCAGCAATGGTGGCGCGCCTATGGCGACGCGCAGTTGAACGACTGGGTCGCACTGGCATTGGCCGGCAGCCCGAGCATGGCCATGGCCGCCGCGCGGGTGCGCGAAGCCAAGGCCATGGCGGGCGTGGTCGAGTCGGCGGAAAAGCTGCAGGCCAACGGCAACGCCACCCTCAAGCGCCACAACTGGCCGGAGGATCAGTTCTACGGCCCCGGCGCGCTGTCCGGCGCCAACACCTGGGACAACAACGCCGCCATCGGCTTGAGCTACGCCCTGGACCTGTGGGGCCGCGAGCGCAATGCCAGCGAGCAGGCCGTGGACCAGGCGCACATGAGCGCCGCCGAGGCGCGCCAGGCCCAGCTGGAGCTGGAGAACAACGTGGTGCGCGCCTACATCCAGCTCAGCCTGCATTACGCTCGGCGCGATATCGTGCTGGCGGAGCTTGCGCAGCAGGAGCAGATCGTCGCCCTGGCCAAGCGTCGCCTCGACGGTGGCATCGGTACCCATTTCGAAGTCAGCCAGGCCGAGGCGCCGCTGCCGGAAACCCACCGCCAGATCGATAGCCTCGACGAAGAGATCGCCCTGACTCGCAACCAGCTGGCGGCCCTGGCCGGCAAGGGGCCGGGGGAGGGCGCGAAACTGCAACGCCCGACCCTGACCCTCGCTGCGCCGCTGAAACTGCCCTCGAACCTGCCCGCCGAACTGGTCGGCCAGCGTCCCGACGTGGTCGCCAGCCGCTGGCAGGTGGCGGCACAGGCCCGTGGCATCGACGTGGCCCATGCCGGGTTCTTCCCCAATGTCGACCTGGTCGGTGGCCTCGGCTTCATGGCCACCGGGGGCGGCCCGCTGGAGTTCCTCACCGGGCGCAAGTTCAACTACAACGTCGGGCCGGCCATCAGCCTGCCGATCTTCGATGGTGGCCGCCTGCGTTCGCAACTGGGCGTGGCCTCGGCGGGCTATGACGTGGCCGTGGCGCGCTACAACCAGACGGTGATCGGCGCGTTGCAGAACATCTCCGACCAACTGATCCGCCGCGAGTCGATGAAGGAGCAGGCGCACTTCGCCGCCGAATCCGTGGCTGCCGCGCAGAAGACCTACGACATCGCCACCGTCGCCTTCCAGCGCGGGCTCACCGATTACCTCAACGTGCTGAATGCCCAGACCTTGCTGTTCCGCCAGCAGCAGGTGCAGCAGCAAGTGCAGGCCGCGCGCCTGGTGGCCCATGCCGAACTGGTCACTGCCCTGGGCGGCGGCCTGGAGGCGGGCAAGGATGTGCCCGATCAACAGCGCCAGGCCGCACCGAAAACACCCGCCACCCTGGCCATCTTCGACACGCCGGACCATGCCGAATGAGCACATCGAGCTTGCCCTTGCGCTGGCTGCAGAGCCTGGAGTGGCGCCGGGGGTTCTTTGCCTGGGCGCGTACCGACGGCGTCACCTGGGTCTATATCTTCAAAGTCCTGGCCGCCGCCTTCATCACCCTGTGGCTGGCCATGCGCCTGGAGCTGCCGCAGCCGCGCACGGCGATGATCACCGTGTTCATCGTCATGCAGCCGCAGAGCGGCCATGTGTTCGCCAAGAGTTTCTACCGGGTGCTCGGCACCCTGGCCGGCTCGGCGATGATGGTCGCGCTGATCGCGATCTTCCCGCAGAACACCGAGCTGTTCCTGCCCAGCCTGGCCCTGTGGGTCGGCCTGTGCTCGGCGGGCGCCATGCGCTACCGGACCTTCCGCGCCTATGGTTTCGTGCTGGCCGGTTACACCGCGGCGATGATCGGCCTGCCGGTGCTGCAGCACCCCGACCAGGCGTTCATGGCGGCGGTGTGGAGGGTGCTGGAGATCGCCCTGGGGATTCTCGTTTCGACCTTCGTCAGCGCCGCGATCCTGCCGCAGTCGGCCAGTGCCGCCATGCGCAACGCCCTGTACCAGCGCTTTGGCGTGTTCGCCGGGGTGGTGGTCGAGGCCCTGCGCGGCGACAGCCAGCGCGACCGTTTCGAGACCAGCAACGTGCGCTTCGTTGCCGAGGCGGTGGGCCTGGAGAGCCTGCGTAACGTCACCGCCTTCGAAGACCCGCACATGCGCCGGCGCTCCGGCCGGCTGGTGCGGATGAACAGCGAATTCATGGCCATCACCACGCGTTTCAACGCCCTGCACCGGTTGCTCGAGCGCCTGCGCGCCCGTGGCCCGCTGCAGATCGTCGGCGCCATCGAGCCCGGGCTGGCCACCCTGGCCGAGCTGCTGCAGCCCTATGTCGGCCGGGCGCTGACCGACGCCGACGCCTTGCGCCTGGCCCTGGAGCTGGGCACCTACAAGGAAGGCCTGCAGGCCCAGGTGCGTGGTCTGCGCGCCGAGTATCTGCAGACCAACCCCAGCGAGTCTGACCTGCTGGACTTCCATACTGCCTTCGAGCTGCTGTACCGCTTCGTCGACGAGATGTACAGCTACGCCGAGACCCACGCCTCGCTGGCCGTGCACAAGCACGAACGCGAACAGTGGGATGAACCCTATGTGGCCCAGACCAGCTGGCTGGTCTCGCTTGCCGCTGGGGTGCGCGCCTCGGCGGTGCTGTTGCTGCTGGGCAGCTACTGGCTGCTCAGCGACTGGCCCAGTGGCGGCATGATGACCCTGATCGCCACGGTCACCGTGGGCCTTTCGGCGGCATCGCCGAACCCCAAGCGCATGGCGTTCCAGATGGCCTGCGGCACGGCGATCGGTGCCTTCGTCGGTTTCTTCGAGACGTTCTTCGTGTTCCCCTGGATCGACGGTTTCGCGTTGCTGTGCATGGTCCTGGCGCCGGTGTTCGTGCTCGGCGCATTCCTCGCCTCGCGCCCGGCCTATGCCGGTTACGGCCTGGGCCTGCTGGTGTTCTTTGCCATCGGCTCGGTGCCGAACAACCTGACGATCTACGACCCCTACACCTTCATCAACGACTACATCGGCATGGTCATCGGCATGTTCGTCTGCGCCGCAGCCGGGGCGATCATCCTGCCGCCCAACAGCCGCTGGCTGTGGAGCCGCCTGGAGCAGGAGCTGCGTGAGCAGGTGCTGTTCGCCATCGGCGGGCGCCTGCGCGGCCTGGGCTCGGCCTTCGAAAGCCGTACCCGCGATCTGCTGCACCAGGCCTACGGCCTGGCCGCCGGCAAGCCGCAGGTGCAGAGCCAGCTGATGGGCTGGATGTTCACGGTGCTGGAGATCGGCCACGCCATCATCGAGCTGCGCAAGGAGCAGGCCCGCGCCCCGGTGCACCCGGCCTACGCCGAGTCGCAGCCGTGGCGCCAGGCCATCCGCGTCATGGGCCGGGCCCTGGCGCGGTTGTTCCTGCAACCCAGCGCCAGCAACCACGAACGCGCCCTGGTGGCGGTGGACCATGCCATCAGCCGCGTGCAGGCCACCGATGAACCTTTCGCCCGGCACTTCGACACCTCGGTGTTGCGTCGGGCGCAGAGCTACCTGCACTTCATCCGTTCCTCCCTGCTCGACCCACAGTCGCCGCTGGCTCCGGCGAAAGGATCGCACGATGCTCCGTGAAACCATGCCCCGCGAGATCGCCTTCCATGGCGTGTACATGCCCACCATGACCTTGATGTTCCTGTTCGCCCTGGGCCTGGCCTGGGGCCTGGACCGGTTCATCGCCAGCCATGATGGCTATCGCTTCTTCTGGCACCCGGCGCTGCTGCGCCTGAGCCTGTTCGTTTGCCTTTTCGGCGCCCTGGCGCTGTCGCTCTACTGGTGAGAATCCTGCAATGAAAAAGTTCTTCAGCCTGATCGCCACCCTCCTGGTGCTGACCGCTGCCGTGGTGATCGGTCGCCAGTTGTGGCTGCACTACATGACCACGCCGTGGACCCGCGACGGCCGGGTGCGCGCCGATATCATCAACGTTGCCGCCGATGTGCCAGGCTATGTGGTGGACGTACCGGTCAAGGACAACCAGCGGGTGAAGAAGGGCGACGTGCTGATCCGCATCGACCCCGAGCACTACCAGTTGGCGGTGGAGCAGGCCAAGGCGCTGGTGGCCTCGCGCAAGGCCACCTGGGAAATGCGCAAGGTCAACGCCAGGCGCCGCGCCGACATGGACAACCTGGTGATCTCGAAAGAGAACCGCGACGACGCCAGCAACATCGCCAGCTCCGCCCTGGCCGACTACCAGCACGCCCAGGCCCAGCTGGCCGCCGCCGAACTGAACCTCAAGCGCACGCAGATCGTTGCCACCGTCGATGGCTATGTGACCAACCTGAACATCCACAAGGGCGATTACGCCCGCACCGGCGAGGCAGTGATGGCGGTGGTGGATGAGCAGTCGTTCTGGGTGTACGGCTTCTTCGAGGAAACCAAGCTGCCCCACGTCAAGGTCGGCGATGTCGCCGAGCTGCAGATGATGAGCGGCGAGCGTATCAAAGGGCATGTGGAGAGCATCGCCCGGGGGATCTACGACCGCGACAACCCGCAAAGCCGCGAGCTGATCGCCGATGTGAACCCGACCTTCAACTGGGTGCGCCTGGCGCAGCGGGTGCCGGTGCGGATCCATATCGATGAAGTGCCGGAAGGGTTCCTGCTGGCGGCGGGGACCACCTGTACCGTGGTGGTCAAGCCGAGCGAGGGCTGATCCGAGTACGTCATCGCGGGGCTAAGTCTATCGCGGGGCTTCAGCCAACTTCAGTCGGCACGCCTACCAGAACCGGTATCTGTATCCGATCGATCACCTTGGCGCTGATCGACGGATCGAGCAGCCTGCCTAGCCGTGACAGGTGGCGGTGGCCGATGATGACCAGTTCGCACTCCAGCTCCCGGGCCTTGGCGACGATCGCCTCCACCGGCTGGCCGGCGACCATGCAGCCCAGGCTGTCGAAGCCGGCGTCGCGCAGCATGCTCACGGCGGTGTTCACGGCGTGCTCGGCCTGTTGCTGTTCGTCGCAGGCGGCGGGGTATTCCTCCAACTCATCTTCGGTGTAGACCGTGCGGTGGTCGTGCACGGCGAAGGTCGAGTCGATGGCCAGCAGCACATGCAGGGTGTGCTCGCCGGGGCGGCAGTAGCGCTGGGCGAGGGTGAGCAGGCTGGCGGCTGCCGGGGAGGCGTCGATGGCGATCAGAACCGGATGGGGCATGGGCAATCCTTTGGAGAATGGATGGCAGTGCTGCGCTCATCGCCAGCAAGTCGCAACGGCGAACCGCGGTGCCCGCAGGGAGATGCGCTGCCTGCAGGCACTGCGGTTCGCCGCCGCGGCTTGCCAACGATGAGGCCACACCATTGTCGGTTCATTGACCTCTACGGATAAATGGTCCCCCACGCACGGCGCCATTGCGTCAGACGCAATCGGCCAACCTGTTACCATCGCGTTTCCCACAGCTGTCACGGAAAACGGCCATGCAACTCCCGGACATGAACCTGCTCGTCGCCCTCGATGTGCTGCTCGACGAAGGCAGCGTGGTCGGTGCCGCCCAGCGCATGAACCTGAGCCCGGCGGCGATGAGCCGGACCCTCGGGCGAATCCGCGAGGCCATGGGCGATCCGATCCTGGTGCGTGCCGGCCGTGGCCTGGTGCCGACACCGCGAGCGTTGGCCCTGCGCGAACAGGTGCATGGCTTGGTGGAGCAGGCTGGCCTGGTGTTTCGCAGCCGCGATGCCGTGGACCTGGCCAACCTCGACCGCGCTTTCAACATCCGCACCAACGACCTGTTCATTGCCCTGTATGGCGCACAGTTGCTGCGCATGATGCTGGCCCAGGCGCCGCGCACGGTGCTGCGTTTCGTGCCCGAGGGCAGTGGCGATGACGATGCGGTGCTGCGCAACGGACAGATCGACCTGATCATCAGCTCGGCCATCGAACTGGGGCCGGAGATCAAGGTGCAGAGCCTGTTCAACACCTATTTCGTTGGCCTGGCCCGTGAGGATCACCCGATCTTCGATGCTCCGATCACCCCCGAGCGTTTTGCTGCCTACCCGCAGATCAGCGTGTCCCGGCGGGGGCGGGCCAACGGGCCGATCGACGTGTCGCTGGCCAACTGCAAGGTGGAGCGGCGAGTGGCGCTGATCACCACCAGTTTCCATTCGGCGATGTTCTCGCTGCCGGATTCGGACCTGATCCTGCCGATACCGGCCAACATCCTCAACAGTGTGCAGCGCTTGAAGCTGCCGTTGCGTTCGTTCGAGATCCCGGTGCCGCTGGAAAAGGTCAACGTGATGCAGGCCTGGCATCCGCGCTTCGACAATGACCCGGCGCACCGCTGGTTGCGGCAGACGCTGAAGGCTTGCGGCAGCATCGATCCTTGATGGGCAATGTTTTGCGTTCCATAGCCGGCAAATCAATCTGGATTGCGTCTGACGCAACATAAAGCTGCCAACAAGTCAGTTTTCGTCAGTATTCGACCTTCTTAGACTTCACCCAGCCCTTAAAATGTTGCTGGAGATGTCTATCCATGAGTTCCCTGACCGCGCCTTCCGCCGCGCTGGCCGCCGCCCCTGCGCCGGCCGCCCCCGCGCAGACGGCGTTCGGCCTGCGGGTGGTGGTCGGGCTGTTCGGCGTGTTGCTGGCGGTGCTGTGCGCCGGGCTCAACGAGGCGGTGACCAAGATTTCCCTGAGCGACATCCGTGGCGCCATGGGCATCGGTGCCGACGAAGGCGCCTGGCTGCTGGCGGTTTACAGCGCCGCTTCGGTCTCGGCCATGGCCTTCGCGCCGTGGCTGGCCACCACCTTCTCGCTGCGCCGCTTCACCATGACCGCCGTTGGCGTCTTTGCCGTGCTCGGCCTGATCCAACCCTTCGCCCCCAACCTGCACAGCCTGATGTTGCTGCGTGTGCTGCAGGGCTTCGCCTCGGGCGCCTTGCCGCCGATGCTGATGAGCGTGGCGCTGCGCTTCCTGCCGCCGGGCATCAAGGTCTATGGCTTGGCCTGCTATGCCCTGACCGCCACCTTCGGGCCGAACCTCGGCACGCCGCTGGCTGGCCTGTGGACCGAGTACGTCGGCTGGCAGTGGGCGTTCTGGCAGATCATCCTGCCGTCGCTGCTGGCAATCGCCTGCGTCGGCTGGGGCCTGCCCCAGGATCCGCTGCGCCTGGAGCGCTTCAGGCAACTGGACTGGCGTGGGGGGTTGCTTGGCTTGCCGGCGATCAGTTGCATCGTCCTCGGCCTGTCGCTGGGCGACCGCTGGGGATGGTTTGATTCGCCGCTGATCTGCTGGCTGCTCGGTGGCGGTGTGCTGTTGCTGGTGCTGTTCATGTACAACGAGTGGTCCGAGCCATTGCCGTTCTTCCAGTTGCGCATGCTCTCGCGGCGCAACCTGAGCTTCGCCCTGGTGACCCTGGCCGGTGTACTGGTGGTGTTGTCCGGGGTGGGCAGCATTCCTTCGGCGTACCTGGCGCAGATCCAGGGCTACCGCCCGGCGCAGACCAGCCCGCTGATGATGCTGGTGGCCATGCCGCAGCTGCTCGCCCTGCCGCTCACCGCGGCGCTGTGCAACATCCGCGCGGTGGACTGCCGTTGGGTGCTGGCGGCGGGCCTGGCGATGCTGGCGGCATCGTGCGTGGGTAGCAGCCTGCTGACCTCGCAGTGGATTCGCGGCGACTTCTATCCCTTCTACCTGCTGCAGGTGTTCGGCCAGCCGATGGCGGTGCTGCCCCTGCTGATGCTCTCCACCAATGGCATGACCCCGCAGGAAGGCCCGTTCGCCTCCGCCTGGTTCAACACGATCAAAGGGCTGTCGGCGGTGATCGCCGGCGGCCTGCTCGATGCCCTTGGCACCCTGCGCCGGCATTTTCATTCCAACCACCTGGTCGACAGCCTGGGCAACGCGCCGCTGATCGACGACAACGCCGCTGGCCTGGCCAAGCGCATCCATGAACAGGCCCTGGTGCTGACCTCGGCCGACCTGTACCTGGTGATGGCGGGTATCGCCGTCGCCATGATCTGCCTGATCCCCTTCGTGCCTACCCGGATCTTCCCGCCGCGTGCGGTGGCCTGAAGCCGGGGCTGAATTCGAGATAGAAAGATGACCAACAACCGCAAGACGCTCTTCATCGGCTCGGCACTCGCCGTGGCCGTGCTCGCCGCCCTGGTCGGCCCCTGGATGTTCGGCAGCGATCACCGCCAGCGCACCAACGACGCCTATGTGACCGCCGACTACACAGTGGTGGCGCCCAAGGTGGCGGGCTTCATCAAGGAGGTGCTGGTGGAGGACAACCAGCAGGTGAGTGCCGGCCAGTTGCTGGCGACCATCGATCCGCGCGACTACCAGGCCGCGCTCGACGCCGCCCAGGCGCAACTGTTGGTGGCCAGGGCGCAGAGCCTGGATGCCCGCGCCACGCTCGAGCGCCAGGCCTCGTTGATCTCCCAGGCCGAGGCGGCGGTAAAGGCAGCCCAGGCCGAGGCGGCCTTCGCCGACCACGAGGTGACCCGCTACAGCCGCCTGGCCGAGCAGGGCGCCGGCACCGTGCAGAATGCCCAGCAGGCGCGCAGCGGCGTCGACCAGGCCCGTGCGCGGTTGGCCAACAGCCAGGCGGCGCTGCTGGCCACGCGCAAGCAGGTGGACATCCTCAGCGCCCAGGTGGCCAGCGCCGATGGCCAGCTCAAGCGTGCCGAAGCCGGGCTGGAAAAAGCCCGCCTGGACCTGTCCTACACCCGTATCACCGCGCCGGTCGACGGCATGGTCGGCGAGCGCGCCCTGCGCATCGGCGCCTACGTCAATCCGGGGGCGCGGCTGCTGTCGGTGGTGCCGCTGGAGCGCGCCTATATCGTCGGCAACTTCCAGGAGACCCAACTGACCCATGTGCAACCGGGGCAACCGGTCAGTATCAGTGTCGATACCTTCTCCGGCGAACAACTCCACGGCCGTGTCGAGAGCATCGCCCCGGCCACTGGGGTGACCTTCGCCGCCGTGAAACCGGACAATGCCACCGGCAACTTCACCAAGGTGGTGCAGCGTATTCCGGTGAAGATCGTCTTCGATGACGGCCAGCCGCTGTTGGCGCGCCTGCGCGTGGGCATGTCGGTGGAAGCGACCATCGATACCCACGGCGACACGCTCGCCGGCAAAGAGGTGACTGCGCGATGAGACGCCTGAGCCCTCTGTTGCTGGCCATGCTGCTGGCCGGCTGCACCCTCGGCCCGGACTTCCACCGTCCGGACAGCGAGGCGCCCAAGGACTGGGCCGAGCTGCAAGGCGCTGCCGCGTCCAGCCAGCCGGTGGCCGAACCGCTGGAACTGCGTTGGTGGGACAGCTTCCACGACCCGCGCCTGAGCGCGCTGATCCAGAAGGTCACACAGCGCAACCTCGACCTGCGCATGGCCAGTGCCCGCCTGCTGCAAAGCCGCGCCCTGCGCAGCAGCGTGGCGGCGGACGAGCTGCCGGCGGTGGACGTGAACGCCGGGTACAGCCGTGCGCGCAACAGCGCCGAGGGGCTGAACGACCCGTCCGGCAAGTCTGGCAAGTCGGCGTACAACCTCTGGCAAGGCGACCTGGTGGCCGGCTGGGAACTGGACCTGTGGGGGCGTGTACGCCGCCAGGTCGAGGCCGCCGACGCGAGCGTCGAGGTGGCGGAGAACGATCGCCGGGGCGTGCTGCTGGCCTTGCTTGCGGAAACCGCCGGCAACTACATCCAGTTGCGTGCCGTGCAGCACACCCTGGACATTACCCAGGACAACCTCAAGGTTGCCCGCCACAGCCTGAAGTTGTCCGAAGGCCGCCAGGCGGAAGGGGTAGCCACCCGCCTCGACGTGGCCCAAGCCAGCGCCCAGGTGGCCTCGATCGAGGCGCGCCTGCCGACCTTGGAAGCCCGTCGCGACGACCTGATCAACGCCCTCGGCCTGCTCGCCGCCGAACCGCCACGCAGCCTGCAGCGTGAGCTGCTGCAAGGCGGCGAGCTGCCCGCGCCGCAGCAGCGTTTCGCCATCGGCGTGCCTTCGGAACTGGCCGAGCGCCGGCCGGACATTCGCCAGGCCGAGGCCCGCCTGCATGCCGCCACCGCCAGCATCGGCGTGGCCAAGGCGGACTTCTACCCGAGCATCCGCTTGTCCGGGAGTGTCGGTTTCCAGGCCATGCAACTGTCCGATTTCGGTGGTTGGGATTCGCGCCGGTTCGCCTTCGGCCCGCAACTGTCGCTGCCGATCTTCGAGGGCGGGCGGCTCAAGGGCACCCTGGAGCTGCGCGAGGCGCAGCAGCAGGAGGCGGCGCTGAACTACCGCAAGGTGGTGCTCGGTGCCTGGCACGAGATCGACGACGTGCTGCGCCTGTACAACGCCAGCCAACTGCGCCGTGATCATCTGGCCGAGGCGGTGCGGCAGAATCGCATCGCCCTGGAGACCGCGCAGCGCCAGTATGTGGAAGGGGCGGTGGACTTTCTCAATGTGCTGACGGTGCAGGGTGCGCTGCTGGCCAGCGAAGAGCAGTGGATCGACAGCTCGGCGGCGGTGTCGCAGGCGTTGGTCGGGCTATACAAGGCGCTGGGCGGCGGCTGGCAGGCGTTCGATCAGGTTTGAAAGGCATCGCGGGGCAAGCCCACGATGCCTTGTGTCGTCAGAGCGGTCGCAACAGACCGAAGCGTTTGCGCAGTACCCAATCCAGCAACCTCTGTGGCAGCACCCGGGCCATCAACGGCAGCGCCGTGCTGCCATTGCCAATACGTACCAGCGCCGGCACTGGCGACTTGCGCGTGGCGGCCAGCAGGCGTTGGGCAAACACCGCCGCCGAGGTCGGCCGGTCCTGCGACGCCCGCGCTCGGGCCTGTACCTGTTCGCGCAACGGCCACCATGGGGAATCGCTCGCCAATACCTGCTCGGCCTGTTGCTGGGCATTGCTGGCGAACTGCGAGGCGATCGCCCCCGGCTGCACTTCCATCACCCGGATACCGAACGGCGCCAATTCCAGGCGCAAGGCATCGGTGAGACCGTGCACGGCGGCCTTCGACGCGCAGTACGCGCCGGCGAACGGGGTGACCAGCACGCCCGAGACGCTGCCGATGTTCACCACCAGCCCACGGGAGCGGCGCAGCAGCGGGAACAGCGCGCGGGTTACGCCGACCAGGGCGAAGACGTTGGTTTCGAACTGTTGGCGCATGGCCTCGACACCGCCGTCGAGCAGCGGGCCCATGGCACCGTAGCCGGCGTTGTTGATGAGGATATCGAGGCCGCCGTGGCGGTCTTCCAGCTCGTCGGCAAGGCGGGTCAGTGCCTCGCCGTCATTCACATCCAGTTGCCGTGCGGCAAAGCCGGCGGCGAGCAGGGCGTCGACGTCGTCGGGCTTGCGGGCGGTGGCCCAGACTTCGTGGCCGGCATCGCGAAAGGCGTCGGCCAGGGCGCGGCCGATGCCGCTGGAACAACCGGTGATGAGGACGGTGGGCATGGGGTAGGCCTTAGGTCTGGGAGGGTCGTAATACCTGCCCGGCCCTATCGCTGGCAAGCCAGCTCCCACAGGGATCACCGAAGCCCCTGTGGGAGCTGGCTTGCCAGCGATAGGGCCGGTACAGGCAATGAATCAATTGGCGAATGTACCTTGCAGATGCTCGGCACGAAACTCCAGGGTCTGCGGCCGATACCCCGAGCGCAGCGGCGGCAAGGGCAGGCAGTCGCTCCACTCGACGCCCGGCTGCAATTCGCCGGGACCACGGTAGCGGGGTGCTGCATAGGTATTCTCGGCAAGGTTCACGGTATCGCCGGGGGCATAGGCGGCCACGCGCCAGCGCAGCTCGGTGAGCGGCACCTTGTTGCCGTTCTTCATCCGTACTTGCAGGGCGCGGTCGGCGGGGCACTGGTCGGGGGCATAGCTCAGGCGAATGTCCAGGCGGGCCAGCTGCGAGGCCTCGCGAGTGTCCTGCCAGACCACGCCTAGTGCCACCAGGCCCAGGCCGCACACGGCGGCCAGGGAAATCGGCAAGGCCTTGGCGGGATAGCGCAGCAGCAGGACCAGCCAGGTGAGGATGAGCAGGGCGCCGATGATCATGGGAGTGCAGGCCTTGGTGGCGGGGGTTCGACCATCCTAGCCGCAAATTGGGCAGGCCTCCAAAACGCAATCGCGGGGCAAGCCCGCTCCCACGCCGGAAAACTGCGTGGAAGCGAGCTTGCCCCGCGAAGGTGCCCCAGGCTTACTGCGCGATGGTCTTCACCGAAACCCCACGCTCCACCGGCGTGGAAGTTCGCCCATACACATCCTCGAAGCGCTCGATGTCATCCTCGCCCAGGTAGCTGCCGGACTGCACCTCGATGATCTCCAGCGGGATCTTGCCCGGGTTGCGCAGGCGGTGCACCGAGGCGATGGGAATATAGGTGGACTGGTTCTCGGTCAGCAGGAACACGTTCTCGTCGCAGGTCACCTCGGCGGTGCCGGACACCACGATCCAGTGCTCGGCGCGGTGGTGGTGCATCTGCAGCGACAGGCTGGCGCCGGGCTTGACGGTGATGTGCTTGACCTGGAAGCGCCCGCCCATGTCCACCGAGTCGTACGAGCCCCACGGGCGGTAGACCTCGAGGTGATTCTGGGTCTCGGTCCGGCCCTGGGCGTCGAGGGTGTTGACCAGCTGCTTGACGCCTTGGACCTTGTCCTTGTGGGCGATCATCATGGCGTCCTTGGTCTCGACCACCACGATGTTCTCAAGGCCAATCACCGACACCAGCTTGCCATTGCCGTGGATCATGCAGTTGTGGCTGTCCTGCACCACCACGTCGCCCTTGGTGACGTTGCCGTTGTCGTCCTTCTCGTGCACGTCCCACAGCGACGACCAGCAGCCCACGTCGCTCCAGCCGGCCGACAGCGGCACCACGCAGGCGCGCTGGGTCTTCTCCATCACCGCGTAGTCGATGGAGTTGTCCGGGCAGCAGGCGAAGGTGGCTTCGTCGATGCTCAGCACATCGGCGTCTTCGTCGCTGCGCTCCAGGGCCAGCAGGCAGGTGTCGTAGATGTCCGGATCGTGCTTTTTCAGCTCTTCCAGGAAACGGCTGGCGCGGAACAGGAACATGCCGCTGTTCCAGAAGTAGCCGCCGGCGCGGACGAACTCGTTGGCGCGTTTCTCGTCGGGTTTCTCGACGAACTGGGCGACCCGCGCCACGCCCTCGGGCAGCAGCGAATCCTGGCTGGAACGGATGTAGCCGTAGCCAGTCTCGGGCTTGGTCGCCGGCACCCCGAACAGCACCATCTCGCCGCGCTCGGCGGCCACGGTGGCCAGTGCCAGGGCGCGCTGCAGGGCCTTCTGGTCCTCGATCACGTGGTCGGCCGGGAGCACCAGCATCAGCTCGTCACGGCCTTCGTTGACCAGTTTCATCGCGGTCATGGCCACCGCCGGCGCGGTGTTGCGGCCGAACGGCTCCATGAGGATGGCCTGGGTTTCCAGCTTCAGCGCTGCCAACTGCTCCTGGACGATGAACTTGTGGTCCTTGTTGCAGACCACGATCGGGGTGTCCATGCCATCGAACACCAGGCGTTCGATGGTCTGCTGGAACAGGGTGTGTTCGCCGGTCAGCGCCAGGAACTGCTTGGGGAACTGCTTGCGCGACAGAGGCCACAGACGCGAACCGCTACCACCAGAAAGAATTACCGGGATCATCATGTTTCTCCAATAGTCGTTTAGAGGCAGGGGGATCAGTTGCTAGCCACGGGGCGAGTTACCCACACCGGCGACAGGCTGTTGCCGGAACCGGTGACATACAGCACGGCCGCTTCGCCGCGCTCCAGGGCGACGGGCTTGACGTCGCCGACTTTCTTGTCGCCTGCATACAGGGCAAGGTTGACCTTGACCGGGTTGATTTCACGTTCGCCACGGCCCTTGGCCGCCACTGGCTGGACCACCTCGGTCTTGCCGTCGGCGGTCTTCAGGCTCAGCGACTGGTCGCTGAGGTTCTGCACCCGCACCAGGGCCTTCTGCTTGTTCTTGAATGGTGGCTCCTCGATCAGCTGCGGGTTGCCGCCATTGTTGTTGACCAGGGTGTAGTACTTGTCGGCGGCCAGCTTGACCGGCACGCTCTTGCCGCCGACCTGGGCGGTGTAGTCGCCGCCGGGCAGGAAGCTGAAGTCGCTGCTGGCCTGGGCGCCGACCTGCTTGATCTGGGTGTTGCCGACGCTGGCGGCGGTGGGGCTGCTGGCGGCGTTGTACAGGCGCACGAAGGTCGAGCCCTTCGGCGCGCTCGGGCCATAGAGGGCGGCATCGGCGCCAGCGAAGGCCTGCATCGAGGCCAGGGACAGGCCGGCGGCGAGGGTGAGGGCTTTGGCAATGGAAGTCTTGGTGGTCATGTGCGTGTTCCTCTCTATCTTCAGTGGTCCGTCCGGTTGGACGACAGGGCCAGGTTTTCTTCGGATTTGCGGGAGTTCTTCAGCTGTGCGATCCACTGCGGATCGAAGGCGCTGAGGTCGTTCTTCATTGGCAGATACCGTTCAGGGAATTCCCACACCACGACCTGTGGCGGGGCATTTTTGAAAGCGTCGCTTTGCAGGTACTTGAGCATCGGCAGCAACGGCCCGTGGCCGTCTTCGGCGTAGTTGGCGACGTCGCTGCGCAGGGCCTGCTGCAGGGCGCCGAGGAAGTTCCAGTGCGGGTTGGCGCTGTAGCTGGTGCCTACCAGCGCCACCGGGATGCGGCTGTCGTCGAACAGCGCGTCGCCACCCTCGGCGCCCTCGGCCTGCACCGGATGGGTCTTGCGTTGTTGCAGGGTGTCGGGGCTGGGCAGCAGGTTGCTGAACAGCGGATCCAGCGGCAGGAAGTTGGTCAGGTCGCCCTTGTAGGGCGCGCTGGCGCCGGCCTCGGTGATGTACGCCTGTGGCTCGCCGGTGAGCAGGTGCTGGCGGTCGACGGCTTCGGCCAGCGATTGCGCGACCACTTCGGCGCCCATCGGCGTCCAATGGGTGTCGGTACGCAGGAACACCTGGCCGCGGGCCTTGGCCTGCTCCAGCGGTGCCAGCAGGTCAGGGGCGAACACATTGGCCTGGCGCGCCTGGGCGTGGAACTGGTTGAACAGGTCGTCGTGCAGGCTGGCCGGTGTCTCTTTGCCGATGTATTCGGAATATAGGCGGGCCTTGGCCGGGACGATCGCCAGCACCAGTTGCACGCCCTGGCGTTGCAGTGTGTCACGCACCCCGCGCACCAGCGCCAGGTTGTCCTGCATTTGTTGCTGCGCGCCGACGGTGGGGTTGAATTCCTCGTCGGTGAACAGCCACTGGTCGCGGCCCAACACCACGCCAGGGCGGCCTTCGTTGAACAGCTTGAAGTCCAGCGCGGCCCACAGGTTGGTGCCGACGCGCTTGATCGGGAACTGCTCGTCGTAGTGGGTTTCGGCGGCCTTGGCCAGCTTGCCGTCGAGCAGGGTCATCTGCCCGGTGCGGTTGAAGCTTTCCAGCCCGCCGACCGACCATGCGCCCAGCCCGACGAGCAGGCCCATGAACGTCAATGAATAGGTGATGCGAAGTGTCCGGTTCATGATTCAGGCCTCAGAACTGGAAGTACAGGAACGGGGAGTAGCTCTGCGCCGAGAGCTTGAGTACCGAGGCGGCGAACAGCAGCAGGACCAGGGCGCGGGTCATGACCCGGGTCCAGTCCAGGCCCAGGGAACCATCGGCATTGACCTGCACCGGGGTGCGCGGAGCTTGTTTCGGCGCGGCATTGCGGTAGAAGTCGCGCAGGCCGAAGAACGCCAGGGTGAGGTAGGCGACGACCAGCGTCGCGACCTGCAGGCCTGTTAGCTGGGCGCTGTTGATTTCCGACAGCTGCCAGTCGCCGAAGCTGAACATGGCGCCGTACATGCGGGCGGCCACGTGCAGGTTCTCGGCGCGGAAGATTACCCAGCCGACCACCACCAGCAGGAAGGTGAAGGCCCATTTCACCGGGTTGAACCGCTGCGGGTTGGTGTCCAGCCCCAGCGCGCGCTCGATGGCCAGCCACAGGCCGTGCCAGGCGCCCCAGATGATGTAGGTGAAGTTGGCGCCGTGCCACAGCCCGCCCAGCAGCATGGTCAGGAACAGGTTGCGGTAGGTGTTGAAGGTGCCTTTGCGGTTGCCGCCCAGGGTGATGTACAGGTAGTCGCGCAGCCAGGTCGACAGGCTGATGTGCCAGCGCCGCCAGAACTCGGTGATCGACTGGCTGATGTAGGGCTGCTTGAAGTTTTCCATGAAGCGGAAGCCCATCATCAGGCCCAGGCCGATGGCCATGTCGCTATAGCCGGAGAAGTCGAAGTACAGCTGCGCGGTGTAGGCCAGGGCGCCGAGCCAGGCATCACCCGTGGTGGGGTTCTGCAGGGCGAAGCAGTGGTCGGCGACCACCGCCAGGGTGTCGGCGATGAACACCTTCTTGATGAAGCCCTGCATGAAGCGGGTGCAGCCTTCAGAGAACTTGTCCAGGGTATGGGTGCGGTTGTTGAACTGGTCGACCAGGTCCTTGAAGCGCAGCACGGGGCCGGCGATAAGGTGCGGGAAGATCGCCACGAAGGCCGCGAAGTCGATCAGGTTGCGCGTGGCCGGGGTGTCGCCGCGGTACACGTCGATGATGTAGCTGATCGACTCGAAGATGTAGAACGAGATGCCGATCGGCAGCAGCACATGGGTGAGGATGAATGGCTCCAGCCCCATCGAGGTCATGATCGCATTGAGGCTGTCGACGCCGAAGTTGGCGTACTTGAAGTAGCCGAGGATGCACAGGTCGACGCCCACGCCGAGCAACAGCCAGCGCTGCGCGGGCTTGGTGCGCACGCCGGCGGCGCCGACTTTCAGGCCGATCCAGTAGTTCCACAGGGTGACCCCGGCGAACAGGGCGAGGAAGTCCACCCGCCACCAGGCGTAGAAGATGTAGCTGGCAACCAGCAACAGCAGGTTGCGATAGCGATTCCCGCTCACGTAGTACAAGCCGAGGAAAACCGGCAGGAACAGGAACAGGAACACGTTGGACGAGAAGACCATCCCGGTTCTCCTAGTTATGCACAGCACCTGGGGCACAGCGCCCCCCAAACCCCCCACGAAAATGCAGGGGAAACCTATACCTCTGTGGGAGCGGCGGTTCGCCGATGCGACTTGCCCCGCGATGGCGTCAGCAGGGCCAACACCATTGCCCATTCGGGCCTCATCGCGGGGCAAGCCCGCTCCCAACGACTTACTGCTTCATTTCGGCTTTTGGGTCATAGACCCGCGTCACATCGCCACCCAGCCGGAAGCTGTTGAACGGCTGCATATCATGCTTGCGCTCTAGGGTGTCGCCGACGCACTGGTACAGCGCGCACCACGGCTCGAGCCAGGCGTACTTGCTGTCGATCTTCAGGTCCTTGAGGTCCTGCTTCACGCCGGCGCGGGTGTTGAAATGAACAGGGTCGCGGGCGCCGGCCAGCACGCCTTCGCCAAGCCGTTGCAAGGCGAAGTTGTTTTCCTTGCGCAGGTCCACGCCGTTGGCCTGGGCGAAGCTGGCGATCATCGCCAGCGGCGGCAGGGCGTAGTTGTGGTAGGCCAGGGCGCGTTGCTTGCGCTTGACCTCGTTGGGCAGGAAGCCCTGTTCGTCGACCTGGTTGACGCCGACCTTGTATTCCTTCACCGCCCAGTCGAACAGCTCTTGCTGGTCGGTGGCCACGGCGGTGGCCATCACCGACCAGGCCGCCCAGTAGCTGTGGTTGTTGATCTTCTCCAGCGGCAGGTCGCTCCAGTCGCGCACGGTCTGGCGCGCCAGGCGCACGAACCATTTCTCGATCTGCTCGGCTTCGGCGCGGTGCGCCGCCAGTGGCTGCGAGTTGGAGAACTTCAGGCGCAGCCACGAGCCGCTCATGCTGCCCAGGGCCCATTTGCGCATGGATTTGCCGGTATGGTTGTAATCGGTGGACATCAATGCATCGGCGCGTGCCCAGGTGTCGAGCCAGGTCAGGGCGCAGTCCAGTTGCGCCGGGCGGCCATCGCGCATGTACTGGCCGACCATCTTGCTGACGCCTTTCTCGAGGGTGGTGATGTCCTCGGTGGATTTGCGGAAGGCTTTTTCCGAGGCGACATTGAGCGTCGCCCGGGCCTTGTCCGAACCTTCGTACTTGCTGCGGAACTGCAGCGCGCCGGTATAAGGCTTGGGCGCGGCTTCGCAGCGGAAATTGCCGTCGCCGGTCTTGAGCTTGTCGATGCCCTCGTAGTAACCCTGGGGCGGCACCAGCGCGGCCTGCGCCGCGCCGCCGAACAGGGCGAGGGCGAGCAGGGCGGGTGCGGTCTTGCTGCTTATGGTGGTCATGGTCGCCTCACTGGCCAGCTTGCGCGGTGTGCTGCGCGGGGCTGGCGAAGTTGTTGCGTTTGCAGAGTTTGGCTTCGACTTTCTGCGTACCGCTTTCTGGCCCTTGGACCTCCAGGGCGAGCAGGTTCTGGCCTGCCCAGTCTTCGTCCTCGCGCATCTGGAAGACGAAGCGCCCGTCGGTGTCGGAGGTCTCGGGCTTCTCGATCTTGATGTCCTCGTGGCGGCCGTTGAGGTACCACAGGGTGGCCTGCAGCACCTTCACCGAGGTGTCCTCGAACTTGATGTCGAGCTGGTGGTTGCGGTTGACCAGGTCCTTGATCACGCCGTTCTTGCCGTTGACCATCAGCTCGTTCTTGCCGGGCTTGAGGGTGGCGCTGGCGCTCATCTGTGCCGGGCGGTCGTCACAGCCGTCGTCGAGCAGGCCGAGGATCTGCCGCCAGATGGTTTCCTGGTCGAGGCGGTACAGCGGCGAGAACTCCCACACCAGGATCTTCGGCGGGTTGTTCTGGAACTCCTCGCTGCCCAGGTACTGGATCATCGAGCCTTCCAGGCCGCCGCCGGGGAAGGCGACATTGAGCACATCGGCGCCGATGTACTGCTCGAGGAAGCCCGAGAAGTTGTAGTTCTTGCCGCTGTGGCTGGTGCCCACCAGGGTGATCTGCGCGTTGCCCGAATCGCCGAACAGGTCGTCGCCGCCGGCGGCGCCCTTCGGTTCGGTGGCGAACTGGTCCATGTACTGCACCGCATAGCTCGTGCCGCACAGCTGGCCGGCGACGTTGTGCAGGGTGCCGGTCTTGCCCATGCGCCCGGATTTTTTGGTCTCGAATTCCTTGCGCGGGATGCCTTCGAAAGCCGGCATCTTGTGCACGGTGTCGGCCACGATCTTCGCCGCGCGCTCGGCGCCGTAGGGCGTCCAGTGCTGGTCGCCGCGGAAGTAGAAGTCCTTGCCCTGGTCGGCGGCGGCCAGTTGCTCGTTGGTCAGCGGCGACAGGTCGGGCACGTTGTAGCCCATTTTGCTGAAGCGCTGGAGCATGGCCTGGTAGTTGCGCAGGGCCTTCTGGTAGTCGAAGGCGGCCTTCTCTTCGGGGTTGAGCATGTTGCGGTTCACCAGGCCACGGGTCGGCTGGTACACCACCACCAGCTCGACGCCACGCTTCTTGAACGCGTCGTGCACTTGCTGCAGGCGTTTGTAGCCACCCGGGGTGGTGTCGAACTCGGTGCGCAGGTCCTCACGGGTACGGAACAGCCAGTCGCCCTGGGCTTGCACCAGGGTGGTGAAGTTCTGCTGGTAGCGCGTGGTGTAGCGGCTGGCATCGTGGGCCTCGGGGCACAGCTGGCAGCAAGGTTCGGCGCTGAAGGTCGGTGCCTGGACGTCTTCGGCGCGCACGCCCTGGCTGATGGCCAGGAGGGCGGCGGACAGGCCCAGCAGTTTCATCAGGTGTGGAGTCATGGTCTGGGCTTCCTTAGTCGATCATTTCGGTCTGGCGTTCGACCGGGTCGATCAGCACGGCCTTCTGCTGGCGCACCAGCAGGTCGAGGATTTCGTCCTGGCGTTCGCCGAGCACGCCGTTGAAGCTGATGCCGTTGGCCTTGCGCGGCATCAGCATCGACACCTTGTACAGCTCCACCGACAGCGGCGAATCGATCGACAGCGGACCTGAACCGTTGGCCGCCAGCTCGCCGCCGACCACGATCAGCGACACTTTGGTATCGAACGGGTCGAGGGCAATGTCGCGGTCGGTGTCGGACAGGTCCTTGATGTGGCCGTATACGCCCACCAGGCCGTTGGCCATGGCGACGTTCTCGTACAGGCGGATGTTCACGCTGTTGCGCACGCGGATGCCGTGGCGGCGATTGTTGATCAGCTTGTTGCCCCAGATCAGGTTGTCGCCGCTCTCGTACAGGGTGATGCCGTCGGTGTGGTTGCGGTAGATCTCGTTGTAGGCGATCAGGTTGTTGACGCTGTTACGGTCGATCACCACCCCCGAGAGCTTGTTGTCGTAGCTCTTGTTGTTGATGATCCAGCTGTCGTTGACCTCACGGGAGACGATGATCCCGTGCTTTTTCTTGGTGCCGTACACGGTGTTGCCGGCGATGATCAGGCGGTGCGAACGGTCGTGGGGGTCGATGCCGTAGACGATGTTGTCGCGGTAGGTGCTGTCCTTGACCACGAAGTCGCTGGTCTCATAGCAGTAGAAGCCGTACCACATGTCGCTGAACTCGGAGCCGATGATCCAGCCGGTGGGTTCCGGGCGGCCCATCTGCTTGGCCATGTTCGGCGTGTACTGCGAGATGCTCACGCCATAGGACTTGGATTTGGCGTAGCCGAAGCTAGCCATCTTGCTGTTGACGATATAGGTCTCGGTGCCGCCCCAGCTGAGCAGGAACGGGCGGAATTCATCGGGCTTGCGGAAGGTCGCCGGGCCATTGGCCTGCTCGCGCCATCCGGTGACCTGGGTGTCGCTGACAAACAGCTTGCCGTCGTTGACGATGAACGAGCCGCCTTCCTCGGACAGGCGCAGCTCCTTGACCTTGCCGTCGATCTCCAGCACGCCCTTGCGCCCGACCACGATCGGCAGGCGCGCCAGGTACACGCCAGGTGCGGTTTCACGCAGGTACTGGCTGGGCACTTTCTTGCTCAGCTCCACCAGGTCGACGTGGCCGTCATCGACGAAGATCGCCTGGGGGATGCCGTGCTGGCGGCGGACCCACTCGGCGCCCTTGTTGTCGCCGCCGATGAACTCCTTGAGGGTGTCCTCCTGGAGCATGCGGCGCACGCTGACCTTGCCCTTGTGCTGGCGGTCGATCTTCTGCTGCACGGCCTGGGCGGTGTAGCCGGACAGGTCGGGCAGCTTGGGCGGGTCCATCTTCAGCGGCTCGATCGGCGCGCTGGAGACGGTATAGGTCTTGGCCTGTTGCAGCCCTTTGGCCATCTCGGACTCGGCGGCCTGGGCAAGGCCGCCGGCCAGCAGCAGGGCGCTGGCGAGCAGGCTGTGGCGAAGGTTCGGGTGCAGGTTCATGGCTATCCTCTCCCGGCCTCAGTAGCGCCAGATCACGTCGACGAAGGCGCGGTGCATGTACGAGTCGGCCTCTTTGCCGTAGGCGTCTCCCGGCTTGAACACACCGGCGCGCAGGCGCACCAGAGCCGACGGTTCGTCGATCGACTGGCTGATCGAGGCCGGCAGCAGGCCCTGCTTGAAGTACTTGGTCACGACCACGTCCATTTCCTGGCCGAGGTCTTTCTCGCCCTGCACCAGCGGACGGTTGATACCGCCGTCGTCGACCACGGCGTTGATGCCGCTGGACCCGATGTTCTGCTTGCCGTCGACACGCCAGAACTTGTGGTAGATGAAGCTGGCGTCGTAGTCGTCGCGCAGCTGCCAGGAGGCGAACAGGGTGGCCGCCTGCAGGTTGCCCAGTTCGCCGCGGAAGGCTTCACCGAAGCGATGTACGCGCGAGCGGGTGCCAGTGAAGTTGGAGCGGTTGCTCTCAAGGCCGGTCTGCTCGAAGTTGTTCGAGCCGTTGCTGCCACCGCCGCCGCTGCCCCGGGCGTAGGCTGCACCGACCTGCCACTGCGGATCGAGGCGCAGGCGGATGCCAAGATCGGTTGCCCAGGCGTTGACGTCACCGCTTTGCTTGCCGGTGGCGATCTGGTCGTTGCCCACCACCTGGCTGCTGAGCGTATCGCGATCGCCGGTCAGCCAGGTGACGCTGCCCCAGTAGTTGACAGTGTGGTCGTTGCGCCAGTTGTAGGCGTCGCTGTTGGCTTCCAGGCCCAGCCAGGTGAGGTCGCCGGTGCGCGTCTTGTCGAGGGCATCGACGGTTTCGCCGGGGCTCTTCAGGCTGCCGCCGTCATGGCTGTGGTGGGCGCGCAGGCCAACCCAGTGGCCGGGTGTCCATTGCGTGGCGACGTTGCCGTAGACATGGGTGCGGTCCTTGTCTTCGGGGGCCAGTTCGGTGAGGTCGGTGCGGTACTCGCTGAAGCGCTGGGCAACGCCCAAGTCGGCCTTGAGCAGAGTGGTATCGAAGGTCCAGTTCAGCGCTTCGATGTTGGTGTCGCGCCACATGCCATCGTCGCTGCGCAGACGCTGGCGGCCGAAGCGCAGCTGCTCACCTGGGTAGGGGGTCAGGCCGCTGTAGCCGACCCAGAATTCGCGCATGGCCAGGTAGCTCTTGTCCGGCTTGCGGCTGTCGTCGCCGTTGTCGCTGGTGGTGCCGTCGTCGTTCTGGCGCAGGGTGTCGGTTTCGATGATGTCGGTGGCGGCCACTGCCTGGCCCATGGCGAAGGCACTCCAGTTGCCGCGTTCGCCGTACACCCAGGGGCGCAGGTCCAGGCCCAGGCCGTTGACGTCGCCGCCGGAGCGGGTGCCCAGGTCACGGTCGTCCTCGGACTGGCCGGTGATCTTCACGTCGAGGCCGAAGTTCTTCTGCGCGGTTTCCGCCGCCAGGGTCGGCATCGACCACAGCAGGGCGAAGCCCAGGCCGATGCCGGCTTTCACGAAGGGGTTGAGCGTCATAGCGAATCCTCGGCGTCTACGTCTTCTTTCTCGTCCTGCAGCGCTTCGATGGCCAGTGTGCTGTTGGCGCCTTGGGCCATGCTGCCGCGTGCCTGCGTCTCCTGCGCCAGCAGTTGCTGGGCCTGGTTGCGCTGGTCGGGCGTGAGCTGCTGGTCGAGCTGTTGCAGCAGTTCGCTCGACTGTGGAGTCGGGTTGACCTGGGAGAGCTGCGCGAACACCCAGGCATTGGTCGGCGCCGGGCGGATGCCGTGGCCCTCGCTGAACAGCTGGGCCAGGGCGTAGTCGGCGCTGTTCTGGCCACCACGGGCGGCGGCCAGCAGGTGGTCCACGGCCTTTTGCGGCTCGACCTGGCCCAGGTAGCCACGGCGGTACAACTGGCCGAGGTAGTAGTCGGCGCTGACTTCGCCGGCATCGGCGGCAGCCTGCAGGTGTTCCTGGGCCTTCTGCGCATCGGCGGGCACAGTCTTGCCTTCGTAGTAGAGCCGGCCCAGCAGCAATTCGGCGCGGGGCTGTTCTGTCTCGCGGCCTTTGTCGATATAGGTCATCAGCTGGTCGGTGTCGCCCAGTTCGGGGAAGTCATAGAGCAGCTGCGCCAGGCTCACCCAGGACGCCGGGTTGGCCGGTGCGACCTGCTCGAGCAGGTCCTTGGCGGTCTTCTCGTCGGTCTGGCCGAGGCTGCGGTCGGCCAGCACGCGGGCGACGCTGTCGACCCGGGTGGCGGGCACGGCGCCGCGGGCATGGGCGGCCTTGAGCTGCTCCACCAGGGCGGCCTGTTGGTCGGGCTGGGCACGTTTCTGATAGATGGTGGCCAGTTCCACATAGCAGATATCGGTCGTGGTCAGTGCGGCCTTGCAGATCTTTTCCACCTCGCCCAGGTGCTGGTCGTAGGTGCCTTGCGTGCGATACAGCAGCACCTGGGCCAGGCCGGCTTCAGGGTTGCCGGCGGCGCGCCACTGGTCGATCTGCTGCTGGGCGTTGACCTTGGGGAAGCTCTGCGGGTGTTGCAGGTAGAGCATCGCCAGCGGGATCAGGGTATTCGTCTCACCTCGTTGCGCCGCGAGCTTGAGCAGGGTTTCGGCCTCCTCGCGCTCGGCCTGGGTGCTATCGGGCTTGGCCACCAGCAGGCGGCCGAGGCGCGCCTGGGCACGGGGCGAGGTGGCAGCGGCGGCGCGGTAGGTGGCCTCGGCTTGCTTGAGCTTGGCCGGGTCGCGGGTGCTGACCTGGATGTCCGCGAGGCCGACCTGGGCGTCGCTGTAGCCTAGGTCGGCGAGGGCCTTGTAATTGCGCTCGGCGGTGGCGGTGTCGCCGCGCTTGAGCGCTTCGTTGGCCAGGCGCTGGTCGGGCAGGCCTGCGCAGCCGGCCAGGGTGATGGCGGCGGCCAGGGCGCATGCCCCCAGGCGCAAGCTGTCCCTGTGGGAGCCGGGGTGTCTGCTGGTCATCGGCATGATCCTCTTACAGCCCGCGGGCCACGGCTTTGTCGATCAGCCAGTTCAGCGACGGGCCACGGTCGCTGTTGACCGAGGCCGGGCGGCCGGCGAGTTCGGCCGGCAGGCCGCCGTCGGGCTTGATCTGCACGCGGATGTCGGAGGCCAGGTTGTCGGTGTCCAGGCTCGAGCTGCCGGTGATCCGGCCACTGCGTACTTCATCCTCGCCGGCGATCTGGAAGTTGACCCGGGTGCCCGGCTTCACTTCATCGAACTGGCGGTAGCTGAAGCGCGCCTCGATGGTCGGGGTGCTGGTACGCGGGATCAGCGCGAACACCGGCTGGCCCTTGCTGGCGTACTGGCCGTCATCCACCAGCTGGCGCGAGACCACGCAGTCACACGGGCTGGTGAGGGTGCCGGAGAGTTGCTTGCCGAACAGCTCCTCGACCTTGGCCGGCTCCAGTTGCGAGTCGTCCAGGTGGCCTTTGAGCAGGTCGAGCATGCTGGTATTGAATGTCGCCAGTGGCGCGCCTTTGGCTACGCTGGCACCGTTTTCCACCAGGCTCTGCACGCTGCCATCGCGGGGCATGGTGACATTGGTGGTGGGTACCGCGACCACGCCGGCTTCGGCATGGCTGACGAAGTACAGGCCATACAGCGATTTGGCGACGAAGCCGAACGCCACCAGGCCGACCACGAACACCCCGGCGGTGACGGTGACCGCGCGCAGGCGGCCGAAGGCCGTCAGGCCGGAGCCACCGTCCTTCTGCTTGCGCGCCTTGGTAAAGTTGTCGCGCTGCAGGGTACTGAGTACGTCGCCGGCGCTGATCAACTCGCCGGACAGATGGCTGGTGATGATATGGCGCAGGGTGGCGATGTCGCGCGGCTCCAGGTTCTGGAACTCGGCGCCGGTACGGCCGGTGTCGCGGCTGTTGGTACGTACCAGCAGCTCCACGTCCATCGACAGGCCGAGGTTGTCGACCACGAACTGCAGGCGGCCGCGCAGCACTTCGCCTTCGGCCAGGGGCTTTGGCGCATGGAAGGACAGGCCCCCGGCGGACAGGTCGTCAACCTTCACCTCGTGTGGCTCGCGGTTGCCGTCCAGGTAGCGCAGTTTGGCGGGGATGCGCACCCGGGCATGCTGGCGCTGCGCTTCGGATTCATGCACGACGTTGACGTTCACGGCGGTATTCATGGCGATATTCGTTCCTGTTATCCGATCCGGGGGCTCACACGACCATGAACAGCACGGCGACGAAGACGCTCGCGGCCGAGAAGGTCATGGTCCGCGAGGACCAGGTGTTGAACCATTGTTGAAAACTTGCGAGGTCGCGCTTGAGGGCAGTGGGCTGGCGGGTCCAGGACTGCTTGTCGAGACGGAAGAACACGTAGATCTTCATCACCGCGCCGACGATCTGGTTGTAATAGAGGATCAGCGGGTAGGCGGGGCCGACGTTGTGGCCCGAGCACAGCAGCATGATGGTGAGGATCAGGCGGGTGATGCCGATCCACAGCAGGTACACCAGCAGGAACTGCAGGCCGAACTTGAAGCTGGCGATCACCGCCACGGTCAGGCCCAGCAGGCTGGTCCACATCGACACGCGCTGGTCGAGCAGGACGATGCTGGTGAATAGCCCCAGGCGCTTGAGGCCCAGGCCCAGGGCACGGGAGTTCTGCCGCAGGTTGTTGCCGTACCAGCGGTACATCAGTTTGCGGCTGGCCTTGACGAAGCTTTTCTCCGGCGGGTGCTCCACCGTGTTGATCGCCGCGTCAGGCACGTAGAAGGTGTCGTAGCCCAGGCGCATCAGGCTGAACCAGCTCGACTTGTCGTCGCCGGTGAGGAACTTGAAGCGGCCTAGGCGCCAGTGCATCAGCGAGTCGCTCTCGACGTCGGCGATGAACTCGGGGTTGGTCACTACGCTTGCGCGGAACATCGACATGCGCCCGGTCATGGTCAGCACGCGCTTGCTCAGGGCCATCGAGCACATGTTGATGTGGCGCTGGGCGAAGCGCAGCTTGTGCCACTCGCTCATGATGTAGCCGCCGCGCACTTCGCAGAACTCGTTGGTGGTCAGGCCACCGACGTTGGGGTAGAGCTTGAACCACGGCACGGTCTTGCGCACCACGCCTTCGGCCAGCACGGTGTCGCCGTCGATCACCGCGACCACGGCGTTTTCGTCCGGGAGCATCCGCGAGATGGCGCGGAAGCCATAGGCCAGGCCGTCGCGCTTGCCGGTGCCGGCGATGCGCACGATGTCCAGGGTGACGTGTCCGGGCGGGTTGTACTTGGCCCACAGGCTCTTGACCAGCAACTCGTCGGACTTCTCCACCAGCGAGCAGACCACCGTGGTGGGGAAGCCACAGTCGATCGCCTCGCGGATCACCGAGCTGTAGACCTGGGCGGTGGTCAGCGCATCGATGCGGAAGCTGGTGACCATCAGGTACACATGCGACGGGTCGGCGGCCTGGCCGAGCTTCTGCACCTTGCGGCGCAGGTACGGGTAGACCAGGTACAGGAAGATCATGCCGCGGATGAAGTGGGTGGCGCCCATGGAGTAGCGCCAGATGCCGACAGCGCCGACCAGGAAGATGAAGTGCTTCGATTGCGAATCGAAGATATCGCTGGGCAGGGCCAGGGCGATCAGCATGAGCAGGCTCATGTAGAGCAGCCAGCCGGCGCACTGCAACAGCACTGTCTGGAACCTTTGCATGTTCGGCATCCGTCGAGAATTCGGGGTGGGAAGGGCGGCGCGCTGGGGAGGGACGCGCCGCCCGACCGGGTTTACCAGCAGATGCCTTCGGTGCGGCTGGTGGTGCAGGTCGGCTTGTTCATGAAACCGACCAGGTCGATCACTTGCTTGCCGGCCGGCGCCTGTTGGGCCAGGGCTCGGAATTTCTCGTCACGGTTGCCCAGCACGATGATGTCGGCGTCGTTCACCACCTGCTCGAAGTTGGCGTTGAGCAAGGAGGACACATGCGGAATCTTCGATTCGATGTATTCCTTGTTGGCGCCGTGCACCCGGGCGTATTCGACGTTCTGGTCGTAGATGTCCAGCTGGTAGCCCTTGCCGATCAGGCGCTCGGCCAACTCCACCAGCGGGCTTTCGCGCAGGTCGTCGGTACCGGCCTTGAACGACAGACCCAACAAGGCGACTTTGCGCTTGTCGTGGCTCTCGATGATGTCGAAGGCGTTCTGCACCTGGGATTCGTTGCTGCGCATCAGCGAGTCGAGCAGCGGCGCCTTCACGTCCAGGCTCGAGGCGCGATACGTGAGGGCACGTACGTCTTTGGGCAGGCACGAGCCGCCGAAGGCGAAGCCTGGGCGCATGTAGTACTGCGACAGGTTGAGCACCTTGTCCTGGCAGACCACGTCCATCACATCGCGACCATCCACGCCGACAGCCTTGGCGATGTTGCCGATCTCGTTGGCGAAGGTGACCTTGGTCGCGTGCCAGACGTTGCAGGTGTACTTGATCATCTCGGCCACTTCGATCGGCTTGCGGATCACCGGGGCATCGAGTTCTTCGTACAGGGCTTGCAGGACGTCGCCGCTGGCGCTGTCCAGCTCGCCGATGACGGTCATCGGTGGGTGGTCGTAGTCGTTGATCGCGGTGCTTTCGCGCAGGAACTCGGGGTTGACCGCCACGCCGAAATCGACACCGGCCTTCTTGCCCGAGCAGTCTTCGAGGATCGGGATTACCACGTTCTTGACGGTGCCCGGCAGCACGGTGCTGCGCACCACGATGGTGTGACGGCGGGTAGTGTCGCGCAGCACGTAGCCGATCTCGCGGCACACCGACTCGATGTATTCCAGGCCCAGGTCGCCGTTCTTCTTGCTCGGTGTGCCGACGCAGATCATCGACACGTCGCTGGCGCGGATGGCTTCGGCGAAGTCCGTGGTGCCGCGCAGACGGCCATTGGCGATGCCTTGCTGCAGCAACTCTTCCAAGCCCGGTTCGACGATGGGCGACTTGCCCTGGTTGATCAGGTCGATCTTGGTGCTGGACACGTCCACCCCAATCACGTCATGGCCTCGTGCCGACAGGCAACCGGCACAGACTGCACCCACATAACCCAAACCAAAGATGCTGATACGCATCGCATTCACCTCATGTGTTTATCACGCCAGCCCTTCAGCGAAGAGCCGACCGGGTTGATTGACCAGCAGTTTTCGGGCGCACGGTTCCATGGCGAATTGACACTTCACCGAACGCAGGCATGAATAAATCCGGAGCGCAAAAAGTTCTGCACTCAAAGTTGGCAGTCAAAGGCCAATATTTAAAAGGCGTGCCCTGAAATGCAGCCGTCTTTATTGCAAATCGCCGTTCGCGAATTGCTGTGCTTGTTTTTTCAAGTGGATAAATCCTTTGAAATCAACCACTAGGACGAATTTTAGGGGCGCTTGTCTCCTGCATGGATAATGGCTTCAGGCACTTCCTGTACCGCCGTTGAAGTTCTCGGGCCGGTTAGGGATGGCGGCCCTTTGTCATCTGTAAGTCATTTCTCACGTTCAGCGCTTGAAACTCGTTACGGGTGCTATGAGCCATTGGGCGTAGTAGAAGTTCCTGAGGTGGTTGCCCCACGGTGAAAGATTTCTAAATATTTTTTCAGAGGGAAATACTTTCAATCTGATAGCACGGCGCAGTTTCGTCCCCGTATATAAAGGGTGAAAACGAAGCGCGATGGTTATATGCCAGCATGCGAAAATTTTTTTCAAAATCCGTCAAAAAACTACGAACGGTCTTATGGCGTTTTGCGATAAGGATAATGGGGATGGTTTTTTGGCGTCTGTTATTTGGCGATTTTCAGGCGCAAGCGTGCCCTATTGCGGGGCAGGGGTGGGATGGGGGCGCAAAGCGCCCCCGGGGCCATCAGCCCTCAGCGTGATCGCGCAGGAACACCAGGTGATCTGGCTTCGACTGCTCGGCACTATAGTAGTAGCCCTGCGCATCGAAGCGCTTGAGCTGCTCGGGGTCGTTGACCCGCTCCTGGATCACGAAGCGGCTCATCATCCCGCGGGCTTTCTTGGCATAGAAACTGATGATCTTGTACTGGCCGTTCTTCAGGTCCTTGAAGTCGACGTCGATCACCCGCGCCTTCAGGGCGCTTTTCTTCACCGCGCTGAAGTACTCGTTGCTGGCCAGGTTCAGCAGCACGTCGTCGCCCTGGTCGGCCAGGGCCTGGTTCAGCCACTCGCTGATGCGCGTGCCCCAGAAGGCATACAGGTCCTTGCCGCGGCCGTTGGCCAGCTTTGTGCCCATTTCCAGGCGGTAGGGCTGCATCAGGTCCAGCGGACGCAGCAGGCCGTACAGGCCCGAGAGCATGCGCAGGTGATCCTGGGCATAGCTGAAATCGTCCTCGCCCAGACTTTCGGCATCGAGCCCGGTGTAGACGTCGCCCTTGAACGCCAGTAGCGCCTGCTTGGCGTTGGCCGGGGTGAAATCCGGGGTCCAACTGCCGAAACGCGCGGCATTGAGGCCGGCGAGCTTGTCGGAGAGGTGCATTAGCTCGGCGATTTGCGCCGGCGACAGCTCGCGCAGTTGCACGATCAGCTCCTGGGAATCGTCCAGGTACTGGGGCAAGGTATGGCGTTGGGTCACCGGCGGGGTGTCGTAGTCGAGGGTCTTGGCGGGGGAAATCACCGTCAGCATCGGGTCGGCTCCTGGAATCGTCGGGCGAATTCTACGGGGCTGCTGGCGCAACGCCAAACTATGGCGACGATAGTCAGCGAACATCGCCACAGGCAACCGGCGGCTGTCGCGTTATAGTGCGCGCCAAGTCTTCTAGGAGAATGCACATCGTGCGTATCGCGTTTGCCCTGCTAGCCGGGCTCCTGAGCCTTGGCGCGCAGGCGGCCCCGGCCGACTTCGTCAGTTTCGACCGTGAGCGCTGGCCGGAGCAGTTGAATAGCCCGGCTTTGTTCGACGTGGCGTCGCGGGCGGAGATCCTGTCGTTCGCCCGCGTGCTGCACGAAAGCGAGATGCTCGACGAGCCGGCGCTGAAGGCCCGGCTGGGCCTTCGCCAGATCAACCTGACCGTGGTGCGGGCAGTGCGGGCGCGCCTGTGGCAGCGTCTGTGGACAAGCTATCAGCAGGCGCAGCGCAGTTGCGAGCAGGATGCCTCGTTCTGCTACCCGGTGGAATCCATGGCCGATTTGCGTACACAGGCCGCTGTGTTCGCCGAAGATGTCGGCTCGTTCTATACCGAGTGGGTCGAACCCAGCCACCAGTTCCATACCCGTTACCTGGATGAGCAACTGCGCAAGGCTGCGCTGTTTCCGCAGACCACCAGTGAGGTGGCCAAGCTCTCCGATCGTGAACGCAACGGCGAGGAACTCAATGACCGGATGTTCCTGCTGACTTTCGTCAGCGGCCCCGCTCCCCAGGGCGGTAGCACCGATGCGCTGGCTGACTACCTGCGCCGGCAGAAGCTCGACGGGATTTTCTTCGTGCTTGGCAATCGCCTGCAGCAACGGCGCGACGCCGGCCCGCTGGGCGAGCTGTACGCCGGCCAGTGCGTGGGTATCCAGGGCTGGGAATACCGCTCCCATGCCCAGTGGCAGGATTGGCAGGACTCGCTGCGGCGCAGCCAGGCGCGGGTGCAGGCCGACTTGGCCGAGCAGTATGTACCGCTGTTCCGTCCGCCCTATGGGCAGCGCCGCGCCGATGGCGAAGCATTCCTGGACACCCAGCAACTGCGGGTTTCACTGTGGGACATCGACGCTCAGGATGACGGCCCGCTGAGCGCCGAGGCCTCGGCGCAGCGGGTGCTGACGCTGATGCTTTTGTGGCGCAAGGGGGTTATCCAGTTCCGTGACGGCTTGCCCAAGGCCCAGCCGGCGCTGGAGTGGTTGTTGCAGCACACGGCCCAGAGCGGGATCGGTTGGGAAGGCTGTCGGGAGTACGCACGGCTGGAGTAAGCAGGGCCGAGGGCTCAAGGCACGCGGGCCGCACACTGCGCCTCACGCTGCATCGACTCCAGGTTGCGTTCGATGGTCTCGCAGATCGTGTCCATCGGGATCTGATGCTCGCTGATGCGGAACGGGCTCTGCAGGTCCGTGCCGATCCGTTCGATCGCCAGCAACATGAAGCCGACGACCGTCGAAGCCAGCGGTGTGAACCAGCCCAGCGATTCCACCAGCCCCACCGGCACTATCAGGCAGAACAGCGTGATGAACAGCCGTGGGAAGTACACATAAGGGTAGGGCAGCGGCGTATTGGCGATCCGCTCCATCCCGCCCTGGGCGTTGGACATGTCCACCAGCGTCGATTCCAGACGCGCCAGGCGGATGCTGTCCAGTCGCCCGGCCTGGTATTCCTGGGCCAGCAGCGCCGCCGAACCGCTGAGGATGTCGTTGGCGAAATTGTTGGAGCGATTGCGCCGCTCGAACTCGCCGGGCGGTATGAAGGCCATCAGCTCATCCGGGCATTTCTCGTTCTTGAGATGGGCGGCCAGGCAGTTCACATAGGCGATATGCCGACGCAGCAAGGTCGCCTTCACCGGGTTCGGCCCGTCAGCCGGGTCGTCGACCAGCGTCAGCACTTGCCTGGCGAAACTGCGTGAACTGTTCACCAACGCCCCCCACAAGGTGCGCGCTTCCCACCAGCGGTTGTAGGCACTGCTGTTGCGAAAGCTCACCAGCACCACCAGCGCCGAGCCCAGCAGGGTGAGCGGGATCAGCGGCAGGCTGAACTTGCTGTTGAAGAACAGCATGAAGTCGATGGTGACCAGCACGTCCCAGATCAGCAGCCAGAACAGCGACCAGCCGATGTAGCCGAAGGTCTTGACCACCAGGCGGTACTTGCGGGCGAGGAGGGCTTTCACGTTGGGGGAACCTCGAAGCAGGGGATGCAGGTTCCGACGTCTCGGGAGGGGATAAGGTTCGCTGGGATTCGTGGGCAGGGTGTAACGTGGCTTTTCTGTTCAGCACTTAAGAAGAGGCTTACATCAAGCGGTAAGGCTTCTCTCGCGGCGATGGTTTAGGCTCATGACCCACTCACTTTGAGGAAGTCGAGCATGACCAGTGAACTGACGTCATTCAAGATTGCGGATCTACTGGATTCAGAGGCAGCGATTCAGGAATACCTGTCACAGGTACTGGCCGAAGGTGACGCAGATGAAATCATTCGAGCCCAGTCCAATGTCCAGGCCGCACGCTTGCGCACTGCAGATGGCTAGTCCAGCCAGACTCTTTGCACCCGGTATTTTGTACTGCACTGTCGCACGGTGAGCAGAGTTGCAAGCATCGCCAGCGTGGGAGCGGGCTGGCCCCGCGATGGCTGCAACGCAGCCTCAATCCGGGCCACACCGCACACCGGTAAACCATATCAACCTCAGCCCAACACCTGCTTCATCTGCACCAGCGCCACCCGGCTTCCATCCGGCGCCCGCCGCTCCTCGATCCCGAACGGCACAAAACCCAGCTGTGGATAAAGCAGCAGCCCTGCGGTGTTGTGATTGAAACACGATACCCAGACCTCCCGCGCCGCGAACGCTTCGCGAGCCAGGCCGATCATGCACTGCACCAGGTAACGTGCCACCCCCTGACCCCGCGCAGCCGGCGCCACCACCACATTACCCAGCGCGCAGACGCCGCCGTGTTCGGCTTTGTAGAAATTGGCGAAGCCAACGATCACGCCATCGGCCTCGATCACTGTCGAACCGCTGCGCTGCTCAATAGCTTCGCTTAGTTGTGTGGGGGTAAGCGGGTAAGTGGCTTTGGGGAACATATAGAAGAGTTCGTCCGCGCTTTGAGGGAAGCTACAGAGCGTGGCGATGTCGGCAGGTTGGACGGGGCGATGGATAAGTGGCACGGGGAATGTTCCGATGGGACCAGAAGCTATTTACCCTGTGCGGCCGGTAACGTGAAGTCAATGCTGTGGCTCTACAGTAAATTGCACTAACTGTGATTTTCTGTGCAGTCAGGAGTGTCGCAAAGGCTTGGCTAGAGGCGGTAATTCAGCTCGAAAGTCATTAACGCGTAGACGGGCGAGCCCACTCCCATAGGGCTTTATCGAGCGTGTGGGAGCGGGCGCAGCCGATTTAGACGGTAGACGTTGGGTCAGGGCTATTCAGTCGAGCCCCATTGGCGACCCAGCTCAACATCATCCATCACCGCCTTGGCCATATCGCTCATCAAGTGCGCACCCCAGCCAAGGTTGGCCTCACCATCAGTGGCTGCGAGCAAAGTCATGCGCTTCACGCAGGCCATGATCGCGGAGGCTTGTTCCATGGCTGACTTTCCGTCCTGCCCCGGTTCGACCCGGAACAGCGGTTGCTCGCCATCGCCATAGCCGAATCCGGTCACGCCGGTAGTCTTGTCGTTCATCGTGTTTTCTCCCTGTTCAGTGCTTGATCTGCAGCTTGCTCAGTGCCAGTTCCACCAGCCCGCGTGCGGCCTCGATTTCGTGCATCGTTGCCATGGACATACCGCGCGCTGTGCTGGTGACCTGGGTGAGGGCGTTCTGGTGGGTGACGGAGAGGGCGCAGAACAGACGTTCCGAGATCTGGATGAGCAGGTCTTCGAGCGAGTGGGCTGTTTCGGGAGAAAGCGGTGGGTCGGGGACAATCTTCAACATGGTGTGATCCTTACTGAAGGGCCGTCACCATTGCTGTCAAACAAGAGGGTGGCAGCGGTACGTGGGTTGACAGACCGGTCAGTAAGGAAACCCGGCGCACCCGAAGGTGCCCCACGTACAGCCGCCATAGATGGCAAAACTGTGCGAGTTAATTACTGGAGCGGCCTGTCAAAGCCGGTCGCTGATTTGGCAGCGACGGGTCGAGACTAGAGGCCGATCCAGACCATCGCAATGGCTTGAAAGGGGTTAGGAGTATGTTTGGGAAATGGACTACAGGGAATGGGGAAAGTCTTAAAAGACTGGGCGTGAAACGAGCTCGAAGTCGCCAGGCGACGCCTACTCTCATTCAAAGTTCGGCAGAGGATCCACGGTCGCGGAAGCAGGGCGTTGATTTCTTGAGGTCATGACTCGCCAACTCGATGTATCTGATGATTCGCTGGTTGAAATGAGCGTGGTCACTTAGCAGTGCCTTGACGAGCAGGACGATAAGGATAAGCAACACGAGGACTAGGATAGAAATCTTGCCAGCGCCAGAGTTCCAGGATTCGCTTGCCTTGAGTACTTCGATCGAGAGCGGAGCGAGAAAGGTTACAAGTGCGATCAGTACCAGGCTTTGGGACAGGTTCAGGGACTTGGGCGGTGGCGTGCAGATTTTTGCGAACTCTGCCAGCCGAGCGGCTTGAGTGGCGGTCATGCCACTGTCCTGGAGGCGTTGCAGAAAGAGCGCATAGCGAAGAGTGAAGCTGCTTTTCAATGAGGATTGCGATGCGATGGCATGTAGGCGGTACAAGTCCTGATAGTAAGACAGACTGAAGATTTCCCGCGAGAGCCAGAGGGCAGTCATGCACAGTGCAACGCAAACCGCCAAGCCCAGTAGGAGGACGGGGCGGCCATGAAAGTCCGGCGCCTGTGTAAGCAGGACTGTCAGTAGGATGACGCAAAGCCAGATGGGTAGCTTCTCGAGTCGGAGCGGCTGGGTGAAAAGTGCCTGGAAGTAGCGGGGCCTACTGGCTCGATACGCTTTGAGTACTTCATTCCATTCTTCGAACACTGTGGACTCCTGTCTGTTGATCCATCCTTTGCGTGCTGTCCACCCTCAAGGCGTCAGGCTGGGTGACCACTAAAATCCGGCCATAAAAAAAGCCGACCATTTGGTCGACTTCTTTCTGGATCTTGGTGCCCCGAGGGAGACTCGAACTCCCACTCCTTTCGAAAACGGATTTTGAATCCGCCGCGTCTACCAATTCCGCCATCAGGGCTTGTGGCGCCGCAGTATAGAGAGGTCGCCCAAGGTGGTCAATCGGCTTTCATGGTCAATTTTCACGCATTGGGCTAAACTTCCCGGCCCTGTCGAACCCGAACATCATCATGCGCGTCGCCGATTTTTCCTTCGAACTCCCCGATTCCCTGATCGCCCGCCATCCACTGGCCGAGCGTCATGGCAGCCGCCTGCTGGTGCTCGATGGCCCCAGCGGCGAGCTGGCCCACAAGCAGTTCACCGACCTGCTCGACTACCTGCGCCCCGGCGACCTGATGGTGTTCAACAACACCCGGGTGATCCCGGCGCGGCTGTTCGGCCAGAAAGCCTCCGGCGGCAAGCTGGAAGTGCTGGTCGAGCGCGTGCTCGACAGCCACCGCGTGCTGGCCCATGTGCGTGCCAGCAAGGCGCCTAAGGAAGGCGCGCAGATCCTCATCGACGGTGGCGGCGAGGCCGAGATGGTCGCCCGCCACGATACCTTGTTCGAGCTGCGTTTCAGCGAAGAGGTGCTGCCACTGCTCGAGCGCGTCGGCCATATGCCGCTGCCGCCGTATATCGACCGCCCCGACGAGGGCGCCGACCGCGAGCGCTACCAGACCGTCTACGCTCAGCGCGCCGGCGCCGTGGCCGCACCCACCGCCGGCCTGCACTTCGACGAGGCGCTGCTGGAAAAGATCGCCGCCAAGGGCGTCGAGCGCGCCTTCGTCACCCTGCACGTAGGGGCGGGTACCTTCCAGCCGGTGCGGGTCGACAAGATCGAAGACCACACCATGCATAAAGAGTGGCTCGAAGTGAGCCAGGATGTGGTCGATGCCGTGCAGGCCTGCCGCGCCCGTGGCGGGCGGGTGGTCGCCGTGGGCACCACCAGCGTGCGTTCGCTGGAAAGCGCGGCGCGCGATGGCGAGCTCAAGGCGTTCAGTGGCGACACCGACATCTTCATTTTCCCGGGCCGGCCGTTCCATGTGGTCGATTGCCTGGTCACCAACTTCCACCTGCCGGAGTCCACGCTGCTGATGCTGGTCTCGGCCTTCGCCGGTTACCCCGAGACCATGGCCGCCTATGCGGCGGCGGTCGCGAACGGTTACCGCTTCTTCAGTTACGGTGATGCCATGTTCATCACCCGCAATCCGGCGCCACGCGGCCCAGAGGATCAAGCATGAGTCGCACCTGTCGAATGTCGTTCGAACTGCTGGCCACCGACGGCAAGGCCCGTCGCGGCCGGCTGACCTTCCCCCGTGGCACGGTCGAGACCCCGGCCTTCATGCCGGTGGGCACCTATGGCACGGTCAAGGGCATGCTGCCGCGTGATATCGAGGCCATCGGCGCCGAGATCATCCTTGGCAACACCTTCCACCTGTGGCTGCGCCCGGGTACCGAAGTCATCAAGAAACACAACGGCCTGCACGATTTCATGCAATGGAAAGGCCCTATCCTCACTGATTCCGGTGGCTTCCAGGTGTTCAGCCTGGGCGCCATGCGCAAGATCAAGGAGGAAGGCGTGACCTTCGCATCGCCAGTGGACGGTTCCAAGGTGTTCATGGGGCCGGAAGAGTCCATGCAGGTCCAGCGCGACCTGGGCTCGGACATCGTGATGATCTTTGACGAGTGCACCCCGTACCCGGCCGAGCACGACGTGGCGCGCACCTCGATGGAGCTGTCGCTGCGCTGGGCCCAGCGCTCGAAGAACGCCCATGGCGACAACACCGCGGCGCTGTTCGGCATCGTCCAGGGCGGCATGTACCAGGACCTGCGCATGCGCTCGCTGGAAGCACTGGTCAATATCGATTTCGATGGCCTGGCCATCGGCGGCCTGTCGGTGGGCGAGCCCAAGCACGAGATGATCAAGGTGCTGGACTACCTGCCCGCGCAGATGCCGGCTGACAAACCTCGTTACCTTATGGGGGTAGGCAAGCCGGAAGATCTTGTAGAGGGTGTGCGCCGCGGCGTCGACATGTTCGACTGCGTGATGCCCACGCGTAACGCGCGCAACGGCCATCTGTTCGTCGATACCGGGGTGATCAAGATCCGCAACGCGTTCCATCGCCACGATGAATCGCCGCTGGATCCGACCTGCGATTGCTACACCTGCACCAACTTCTCCCGCGCCTACCTGCACCACCTGGACAAGTGCGGCGAAATGTTGAGCAGCATGCTGAATACCATCCACAACTTGCGCCATTACCAGCGCTTGATGGCCGGTTTACGCGAGGCTATTCAACAGGGTAAATTGGCCGCCTTTGTCGACGCCTTCTACGCCAAGCGCGGGCTTCCCGTTCCGCCTTTGGACTGACTGTTCGCAACCATTATTAGAAAATTCCATTAGGAGAGCCCAATGAGCTTCTTTATCCCCGCCGCCTACGCGGACGCAGCAGCACCCGCCGCCGGCCCAGCCGGTACCGGCTTCGAGTGGATCTTCCTGGTTGGCTTCCTGGTCATCTTCTACCTGATGATCTGGCGCCCGCAGGCCAAGCGTGCCAAAGAGCAGAAGAACCTGCTGAGCAACTTGCAAAAAGGTGACGAAGTTGTCACCAACGGCGGCATCGCCGGCAAGATCGTCAAGGTTGCCGATGACTTCGTGGTCCTGGAAGTGTCCGACAATGTCGAGCTGAAGTTCCAGAAGGGCGCCATTGCCGCGACCCTGCCAAAAGGTACGCTCAAGGCTATCTGAGTTACCGGTTTCATTTTTCCAGTCGGGGCGCGCAAAGCGCCCCGCGTCTTGAACGGGCGGCGTGATGCTGAACAAATACCCTCTGTGGAAATACCTGCTGATCGTGGCTGTACTGGCGGTCGGCTTCATTTATTCCGCACCCAACCTCTATCCGGATGATCCGGCGGTGCAGATCAGCGGTGCCAGTTCCGCCCTGCATGTCAGCCAGGCCGACCTCGATCGCGTCACCAAGGCGCTGACCGATGCCGGCATCACCGTCAAAGGCGGCAGCCTGGGCGAGAAGGGCAGCGCGCTGGTGCGCCTGACCAACCAGGAAGACCAGTTGCCGGCCAAGGATGTGGCGCGCAAGGCCCTCGGTGACGACTATGTCGTGGCCCTGAACCTGGCCCAGACCACCCCGCAGTGGCTGCGCAACCTGGGTGCCAGCCCGATGAAGCTCGGCCTGGACCTGTCCGGTGGTGTGCACTTCCTGCTGGAAGTGGACATGGACAAGGCCATGACCGCGCGCATGAAAGTCTACGAAGGCGAGGTCAAGACCTTGCTGCGCAAAGAGCGTATCCGCTACCGCAGCCTGCCGCAGCAGGACGGCGGGATCATGCTGGGCTTCGCCGACGATGCCACCCGCGAACAGGCTCGCAGCCTGATCCGCAAGAATTTCAGTGATTTCGACCTGACCACCACCGAGCGCAACGAGCTCGCCGTGCTGCGCCTGGCACTGACCCAGGCCAAGGTCGCCGAGATCCGCGAATACTCCATCAAGCAGAACCTGACCACCGTTCGCAACCGTGTGAACGAGCTGGGCGTGGCCGAGCCGCTGGTGCAGCGCCAGGGCGCCAACCGCATCGTGGTCGAGCTGCCGGGCGTGCAGGACACTGCCGAAGCCAAGCGTATCCTCGGCAAGACCGCCAACCTGGAGTTCCGCTTCGGTGCCGAGCCAGGCGCGTCCAAGGCCACCACCGAGGTGTTCGAGTTCCGCGAAGGCGGTCGCTCCGCTCCGGTCGAGCGCGGCCTGATCATCACCGGTGACCAGGTCACCGACGCCCAGGCCAGCTTCGACGAGCACGGTCGCCCGCAGGTGAACATTCGCCTCGACGGCCATGGCGGCGAGCTGATGAGCCGCGCCACGCGCAGCAACGTCGGTCGCAGCATGGCGGTGATCTTCATCGAGCAGAAGCCGGTCACCCGCTACCAGAAGCAGGTGGTCGACGGCGTCGAGAAAGAAGTCGCGGTGCAGACCTTCCAGGAAGAGAAGAAAATCATCAGCCTGGCGACCATCCAGTCGCCGCTGGGCAGCCAGTTCCGCATCACCGGCCTGAACGGCCAGGGCGAGTCGTCCGAACTGGCCCTGCTGCTGCGTGCCGGTGGTCTGGCCGCGCCGATGTACTTCGCCGAAGAACGTACCATTGGCCCGAGCCTGGGCGCCGACAACATCACCAAGGGTATCGACGCCTCGCTGTGGGGCATGCTCTTCGTGTCGCTGTTCATCATCGCCATCTATCGTGCCTTCGGCGTGCTGGCGACCATTGCCCTCGCGGGCAACATGGTCCTGCTGCTGGCGTTGATGTCGCTGCTGGGCGCCACCCTGACCCTGCCGGGCATCGCGGGTATCGTGCTGACCATGGGTATGGCGGTGGACGCCAACGTGCTGATCTTCTCGCGTATCCGTGAAGAGATCGCCGCCGGCATGTCGGTGCAGCGCGCCATCCACGAAGGCTTCAACCGGGCCTACTCGGCGATCGTCGACGCCAACCTGACCACCTTGCTGGTCGGCGGCATCCTGTTCGCCATGGGTACCGGCCCGGTCAAGGGCTTCGCGGTCACCATGTCCCTCGGGATTTTCACCTCGATGTTCACCGCCGTCATGGTGACCCGCGCACTGGTCAACCTGACCTGCGGCGGGCGTGACATCAAGAAGCTGTGGGTTTGAGGGAGCTGCGATGAAAACCATCAACTTCATGGGCGTGCGCAATGTCGCGTTCGCCATTACCGTGCTCCTTACCGTGCTGGCGCTGTTCAGCTGGTGGCACAAGGGCCTGAACTTCGGCCTGGACTTCACTGGCGGCACGCTGATCGAGCTCACCTATGAGCGCCCGGCGGACCTGGAGAAGGTGCGTACCGAACTGGTCGGCTCTGGCTTCCACGATGCCGTGGTGCAGAGCTTCGGCGCCACCACCGACCTGCTGGTGCGCATGCCGGGCGATGACCCGCAACTGGGCAACCGCGTGGCCGAGGCGCTGCAGAAGATCGGCGGCGACAACCCGGCCACGGTCAAGCGCGTCGAGTTCGTCGGCCCGCAGGTGGGTGAAGAGCTGCGTGACCAGGGCGGCCTCGGCATGCTCCTGGCCCTGGGCGGCATCCTCATCTACCTGGCGTTCCGCTTCCAGTGGAAGTTCGCTGTGGGTGCGATCATTTCGCTGATCCACGACGTGGTGGTAACCCTGGGTATCCTGTCGTTCTTCCAGATCACCTTCGACCTGACGGTGCTGGCGGCGGTGCTGGCGATCATCGGCTACTCGCTCAACGACACCATCGTCGTGTTCGACCGGGTGCGCGAGAACTTCCGTGTGCTGCGCAAGGCCTCGCTGATCGAGAACATCAACATCTCGACCACCCAGACCCTGCTGCGGACCGTCGCCACCTCGGTGTCGACCTTGCTGGCCATCGCCGCGCTGCTGTTCTTCGGCGGCGACAACCTGTTCGGCTTCTCCCTGGCGCTGTTCATCGGCGTCATGGCGGGTACCTACTCGTCGATCTACATCGCCAACGTGGTGCTGATCTGGCTGAACCTGAGCAGTGAAGACCTGATTCCGCCAGTCAAGAACGAGGGTGTGGACGAACGCCCGTAAGGCTTGGTCCTGCGCCGCCTGGCGTAAAGAAAGGCGCGAGTGTTGAACTCGCGCCTTTTTTTTTGCTCCAAGGCTGGGAGAAGGCGGGCCATATCCCCGCAGGTACGATCAGGAGGTTCACGTGAACAAATCAATGCTGGTGGGTGCGGTTCTGGGTGCTGTCGGTGTGACTGCCGGAGGTGCTGTGGCGACCTACAGCTTGGTGAACAAGGGGCCTGAGTACGCCCAGGTCACCGACGTGCAGCCGATCAAGCAGCAGGTGAAGACGCCGCGTGAAGTCTGCAAGGATGTTACCGTGACGCGTCAGGCGCCGGTCAAGGATCAGCACCAGATCGCCGGCACGGTGGTCGGTGCGCTCGCCGGTGGCCTGCTGGGTAACCAGATCGGCGGCGGTACCGGCAAGAAGATTGCCACCGTGGCCGGCGCGGTTGGTGGTGGCTATGCCGGCAACAAGGTGCAGGAGGGCATGCAGGAGCGTGACACCTACACCACCACGCAAACCCGGTGCAACACGGTCAATGACATCAGTGACAAGGTCGTGGGCTACAACGTGACCTATTCCATTGGTGATCAGGTCGGCAAGGTGAAGATGGATCACGAGCCGGGCTCGACCATCCCGCTGGACAAGAACGGCAAGCTGATCCTGAGTCAGAATCAGCCGGGGCAGTGAAGCTGCGTCAGTGCCAAAACGAAAAAAGCACCTCGAGAGGTGCTTTTTTTGTGCTCGCTGTCGGCGCTTAGCGCTTCATGTGTTCCGGCAGGTGCGGCTGGATGGCAGTCAGCACGGCCTTGAAGCACTTGATGTTGCCCGCGACGATGTGGCCTTTTTCGAGGAATTCGTGGCCACCGTTGAAGTCGCTGACCAGGCCGCCCGCTTCCTGGATCAGCAGCACGCCTGCGGCCATGTCCCACTCGGACAGGCCCGACTCCCAGAAGGCGTCGAAGCGGCCGGCAGCCACGTAGGCCAGGTCCAGGCTGGCGGAGCCGGCGCGGCGGATGCCGGCGGTCTGGCCGGTCAGGGCGCGGAACATGCCCAGGTAGTTGTCCAGGTCGGCCATCTGGTTGTCACGGAACGGGAAGCCGGTACCCAGCAGGGCGCCTTCCAGGCTGGTGCGCGAGCTGACGCGCAGTCGACGGCCATTGATCTGGGCGCCACGGCCGCGGCTGGCGGTGAATTCTTCCTGGCGAACCGGGTCGACGATCACGGCGTGCTCGAGGCGGCCACGGTATTTGCAGGCGATGCTGACAGCGAAGTGCGGCACGCCACGCAGGAAGTTGGTGGTGCCGTCCAGCGGATCGATGATCCACAGGTAGTCCTTGCCTTCTTCGCCGGTGCCGGCGTGCAGGCCAGTTTCTTCGCCCTGGATGGAGTGGTTCGGGTAGGCCTTGCGCAGGGCCTCGACGATGACCTTCTCGGCGGCGCGATCAACCTCGGACACGTAGTCCTTGGCCTGCTTTTCGTCGACTTTGATGCTGTCCAGGCGTTCGATGGAGCGGAAAATCAGTTCACTGGCGCTGCGAGCGGCGCGCAGGGCGATATTCAGCATAGGCTGCATGGGAAGGTCACCTGGAGATGTTAAAGAGGAAAGCCGGCCATTCTAGCAGAAATCTTTGACGACAGAAGTGTCACATTTGCTTTCATGGCGTTACGCTGGTCGGTTCTGTAAGATCGAACCCTCCTTTTTCTGCATCCGAGAGCGCGACACCTTGCTGCAAAATATTCGTGTTGTCCTGGTCAATACCAGCCACCCCGGCAACATCGGCGGCGCTGCGCGTGCCATGAAGAACATGGGCTTGTCGCGCCTGGTGCTGGTGCAGCCGAAAGAATTCCCGGCCGCCGATGCCTCGGCGCGCGCCTCGGGTGCCGACGATGTGCTGGCCGGCGCCCAGGTGGTCGACAGCCTCGAGCAGGCACTGGTCGGCTGCAGCCTGGTCATGGGCACCAGCGCCCGCGAGCGCAGCATCCCCTGGCCGCTGATCGGCCCCCGTGAGTGCGGCACCAAGGCGGTGGAGCACGCCCTGGCCGGCGAGGAAATCGCCCTGGTGTTCGGTCGCGAGCACGCCGGCCTGACCAACGAAGAACTGCAGCGATGTCACTTCCACGTGCACATTCCCTCCAATCCCGACTTCAGCTCGCTGAATCTGGCCGCCGCAGTCCAGGTGCTCGCCTACGAGGTGCGCATGGCCTCGTTGGCGGTGCAGGACACGGCGCCAAAGGTCGAGAAGGCGGACGCCAATGAGTTGGCGACCATGGACGAAATGGAGCTGTTCTATGACCACCTGGAAAAGACCCTGGTGGACATCGGCTTCCTCGACCCTGCCAAGCCCAAGCACCTGATGCCGCGCATGCGCCGGCTGTATGGGCGCAGCTCGGTCGAGCGTACGGAAATGAGCATTTTGCGCGGCATCCTCACCGAGACCCAGAAAGTCGTCCGGGGCGAGCCGCATAAACGGAAGGACTGAACGATGTTCGAGCGTCTGCGTGAAGATATTCAAAGTGTTTTCCATCGTGACCCGGCGGCGCGCAATGCCTTCGAGGTGCTGACCTGCTACCCGGGCATGCACGCCATCTGGCTGCACCGCCTGGGCAATGCCCTGTGGAAGCGCGATTTCAAATGGCTGGCGCGCCTGGTGTCGAACTTCGGCCGCTGGCTGACCGGCATCGAGATCCACCCGGGCGCGACCATCGGCCGGCGCTTCTTCATCGACCACGGCATGGGCATCGTCATTGGCGAAACCGCCGAGATCGGCGACGACGTGACCCTCTACCAGGGTGTCACCCTTGGCGGCACCAGCTGGAACAAGGGCAAGCGTCACCCGACCCTGGAAAACGGCGTCGTGGTCGGTGCCGGGGCCAAGGTCCTGGGCCCGTTCACCGTTGGTGCCGGGGCCAAGATCGGCTCCAACGCCGTGGTCACCAAGGCGGTGCCCGCCGGCGCCACGGCGGTGGGCATCCCGGGACGGATCATCGTCAAGACCGAGGATGACGCCGTCGAGGCCAAGCGCAAGGCCATGGCCGAGAAGATCGGCTTCGACGCCTATGGCGTCAGTGGCGACATGCCGGACCCGGTGGCGCGCGCCATCGGCCAGATGCTCGACCATCTGCAGGCCGTCGACGAGCGCCTGGAGGGCATGTGTGGCGCGTTGACCCGGATGGGCAGTGACTACTGCGCCAAGGAGCTGCCGGCGCTGCCCGACGACGACTTCGCCGAAGCCTGCGTCGAGCTGAAGCAGGGCGACACTCGGTCGCATTGATTGCGCCGGCCCGATACAAGGGGCGTGTGCTTGCGCCCCTTGTCTGCTACACTCGCGGCCGCCTCCCGCATGCATACCCGACTAAAGCACTAGGTCTTATAGTTGACTTAAATGCTCGGGAATCGCATACTCGCACACATCCTGTAACTCCCGTGGTACCCATACGCCATGCGACTGACTACCAAAGGCCGATACGCCGTGACCGCCATGCTTGACCTGGCGTTGCACGCGCAGCAGGGGCCGGTGTCTTTGGCCGATATTTCCGAGCGCCAGGGCATTTCCCTCTCTTATCTGGAACAGCTGTTCGCCAAGCTGCGCCGCAGCAGCCTGGTATCCAGCGTTCGCGGCCCAGGCGGCGGTTACCAGCTGTCGCGAGGCATGGAAACCATCCAGGTGGCCCAGGTCATCGACGCGGTCAACGAATCGGTCGATGCCACCCGTTGCCAGGGCCTGGGGGATTGCCACGCCGGTGATACCTGCCTGACTCACCACCTGTGGTGTGATCTGAGCCAGCAGATCCATGAATTCCTCAGTGGCATCAGCCTGGCCGACCTCGTCATGCGCCGTGAGGTGCAGGAAGTCGCCCAGCGCCAGGACCTGCGCCGCGTCGCGGGCCGAACCGCCCAGCTGGACAAGATTGAGACGTCCGCCGTCGACTGAAAATTCAGCGACGAGCGACGCCACCGCCTGATAGGAGATACTCAATGAAGTTGCCGATCTACCTCGATTACTCCGCGACCACGCCGGTCGATCCCCGTGTCGCCCAGAAGATGGCCGAGTGCCTGCTGGTTGACGGGAACTTCGGTAACCCGGCCTCGCGCTCCCACGTGTTCGGCTGGAAGGCTGAGGAAGCAGTCGAGAACGGCCGCCGCCAGGTCGCCGAGCTGATCAACGCCGACCCGCGCGAGATCGTCTGGACCAGCGGTGCCACCGAGTCCGACAACCTCGCTCTCAAAGGCGTGGCGCACTTCTATCAGACCAAGGGCAAGCACATCATCACCTCCAAGATCGAGCACAAGGCGGTCCTGGATACCGCTCGCCAGCTCGAGCGCGAAGGTTTCGAGGTTACCTACCTCGAGCCAGGTGAAGACGGCATCGTCACCCCGGCGATGGTCGAAGCTGTCCTGCGCGACGACACCATCTTGGTCTCGCTGATGCACGTGAACAACGAAGTCGGCTCGATCAACGACATCGCCGCCATCGGTGAACTGACCCGTTCGCGCGGCGTGCTGTTCCACGTCGACGCTGCACAGTCGGCCGGCAAGGTCGAGATCGACGTGCAAAAGCTGAAAGTCGACCTGATGTCGTTCTCGGCGCACAAGGTCTACGGCCCGAAAGGCATCGGCGCGCTGTACGTCAGCCGCAAGCCGCGTGTGCGCCTGGAAGCCATCATCCACGGTGGTGGGCATGAGCGCGGCATGCGTTCGGGCACCCTGCCGACCCACCAGATCGTCGGCATGGGCGAAGCCTTCGCCATCGCCAAGCAGGAAATGGCCGCTGAAAACGTGCGCATCAAGGCCCTGAGCGACCGCTTCTTCAAGCAGGTCTCGGACCTCGAAGAGCTGTACGTCAACGGCAGCCAGACCCAGCGCGTGCCGCACAACCTGAACCTGAGCTTCAACTACGTCGAAGGCGAGTCGCTGCTGATGTCGCTCAAGGACATCGCTGTTTCGTCCGGTTCGGCCTGCACCTCCGCTTCGCTCGAGCCGTCCTACGTCCTGCGCGCCCTGGGCCGCAACGACGAGCTGGCGCACAGCTCGATCCGCTTCTCCTTCGGTCGCTTCACCACCGAGGAAGAAGTCGACTACGCCGCGCAGAAAGTCTGCGAGGCCGTGAACAAGCTGCGCGAATTGTCGCCGCTGTGGGACATGTACAAAGACGGCGTCGACATCTCCAAGATCGAGTGGGCCGCCCACTAAGCAGTCGCCGGCAAGAGCGGCTCCCTGATGAGGAAGGAATTGCACCATGGCATACAGTGAAAAGGTCATCGACCACTACGAAAACCCGCGCAACGTCGGCAAGATGAACGCCGACGATCCGGATGTAGGTACCGGCATGGTCGGCGCCCCGGCCTGCGGTGACGTGATGCGCCTGCAGATCAAGGTCAACGAGCAGGGCGTCATCGAAGACGCCAAGTTCAAGACCTACGGTTGCGGTTCGGCCATCGCCTCCAGCTCCCTCGCCACCGAGTGGATGAAGGGCAAGACCCTGGACGAGGCCGAGACCATCAAGAACACCCAGCTGGCTGAAGAGCTGGCATTGCCGCCGGTCAAGATCCACTGCTCCGTGCTCGCCGAAGATGCCATCAAGGCCGCTGTTCGCGACTACAAGCAGAAGAAAGGCTTGGTCTGAGTCGACTGCGAGGTAAGGAGTTCCGATGGCTATCAGCATGACAGAAGCCGCCGCCAACCACATTCGCCGCTCCCTCGACGGGCGCGGCAAGGGTGAGGGCATTCGCCTGGGCGTGCGCACCACCGGCTGCTCGGGCCTGGCCTACGTGCTGGAGTTCGTCGACGAGCTCGCCGCCGAAGACCAGGTGTTCGAGAACCACGGCGTGAAGGTCATCATCGACCCGAAAAGCCTGGTGTACCTCGACGGCACCGAGCTGGACTTCGTCAAGGAAGGGTTGAACGAAGGTTTCAAGTTCAACAACCCCAACGTGCGCGGTGAGTGTGGCTGCGGCGAAAGCTTCAACGTTTGAGGCTGGCCGTGGGTACTCTTTGCCATTTCGCCCTGTTCGACCTGCAACCGGCTTTCCGCCTGGACCTCGACAAACTGGCCGTTCGCTATCGCGAGTTGGCCCGTGAGGTCCACCCCGACCGCTTCGCCGACGCTTCCGAGCGTGAGCAGCGTGTCGCCCTGGAAAAGTCCGCGGTGCTGAACGACGCCTACCAGACCTTGCGCAGCGCGCCGCGTCGCGCCCGTTACCTGCTGGCCATCGGTGGCCACGAAGTGCCCCAGGAAGTCACGGTGCATGACCCGGACTTCCTGCTGCAGCAGATGCAGTGGCGCGAAGAGCTCGAAGAGTTGCAGGACGAAGCCGACCTTGACGGTGTCGGTGTGTTCAAGAAGCGCCTCAAGGGTGCCCAGGACGCACTGAACAATGACTTCGCCGACTGTTGGGACGATGCAGCCCAGCGCGACAAGGCCGAGCGCCTGATGCGCCGCATGCAGTTCCTCGACAAGCTCGCCCAAGAAGTGCGCCAACTCGAAGAGCGCCTCGACGATTAACCCCGGCGTCACCCGTGATGACGCCTAAGGTACTCAGATAAGCATGGCCCTACTGCAGATCGCCGAACCCGGTCAGAGCCCTCAACCGCACCAGCGCCGCCTGGCGGTGGGCATCGACCTGGGCACCACCAACTCTCTCGTCGCCGCCGTGCGCAGCGGGCGCAGCGAGCCGCTGCCCGATGACCAGGGCCAGGTGATCCTGCCCTCGGCCGTGCGTTATCTCGAAGGCCGCAGCGAAGTAGGCCAGGCTGCCCGTGATGCCGCCTCCAGCGACCCGCTGAACACCATCCTGTCGGTCAAGCGCCTGATGGGGCGCGGCCTGGCCGACGTCAAGCAATTGGGCGAGCAACTGCCGTACCGCTTCGTCGGTGGCGAGTCGCACATGCCGTTCATCGACACCGTCCAGGGCCCGAAGAGCCCGGTGGAAGTGTCGGCCGATATTCTCAAGGTACTGCGCCATCGCGCCGAGCAAACCCTCGGCGGCGAACTGGTGGGTGCGGTGATCACCGTGCCGGCATACTTCGACGATGCCCAGCGCCAGGCAACCAAGGATGCCGCCAAACTGGCCGGCCTCAACGTCCTGCGCCTGCTCAACGAGCCTACCGCGGCGGCCGTGGCCTATGGCCTGGACCAGAATGCCGAAGGCCTGGTGGCGATCTACGACCTGGGCGGCGGTACCTTCGATATTTCCATCCTGCGCCTGACCGGCGGTGTCTTCGAGGTGCTGGCCACCGGTGGCGATACCGCCCTGGGCGGCGATGACTTCGACCACGCCATCGCTGGCTGGATCATCGAGCAGGCGGGGCTGTCCTCCGACCTCGACCCAGCCACCCAGCGCCAGCTGCTGCAGGCTGCCTGCGCAGCCAAGGAAGCCCTGACCGACGCCGACGTGGTCGGTGTCAGCCACGGCGCCTGGCAGGGCGAGCTGAGCCGGGCGGCTTTCGACGCCATGATCGAGCCATTGGTCGCCCGCAGCCTCAAGGCCTGCCGCCGTGCCGTGCGTGACAGCGGCGTCGAGCTCGAAGAAGTCGGCGCGGTGGTCATGGTCGGCGGTTCGACCCGAGTGCCACGCGTGCGCGAGGCGGTCGGCGCACTGTTTGGCCGTACCCCGCTGACCTCGATCGACCCCGACCAGGTGGTGGCCATCGGGGCCGCGATCCAGGCCGACACCCTGGCCGGCAATCGTCGCGAAGGTGGCGAGCTGTTGCTGCTGGACGTCATTCCGCTGTCGCTCGGCCTCGAGACCATGGGCGGGCTGATGGAGAAGGTGATCCCGCGCAACACCACCATCCCGGTGGCCCGCGCCCAGGAGTTCACCACTTACAAGGATGGCCAGTCGGCCATGATGATCCACGTCCTGCAGGGTGAGCGCGAGCTGATCAGCGATTGCCGCTCGCTGGCACGCTTCGAGCTGCGCGGCATCCCGGCGATGGTGGCCGGTGCGGCGAAGATCCGCGTGACCTTCCAGGTCGACGCCGACGGCCTGCTCAGCGTCGCGGCCCGCGAGCTGGGCTCGGGCGTGGAATCGAGCATCCAGGTCAAGCCATCCTATGGCCTGACCGACGGCGAGATCGCCCGCATGCTCAAGGATTCGTTCGAGCATGCCGGCTCCGACAAGCACGCGCGCCAGTTGCGCGAGCACCAGGTCGACGCCGAGCGCCTGCTCGAAGCGGTGCAGGGCGCCCTGGACGCCGATGGCGAACGCCTGCTCAGCAGTGACGAGCGCGACGCGATCGAATTCCAGATGCAGGAACTACGTGATTTGCTGAGCGGCACCGATGGCGCCGCCATCGAGCAACAGACCAAGCGTCTGTCGCAGGTGACCGATGCATTTGCCGCCCGTCGCCTTGATTCGACGGTCAAAGCCGCACTGGCCGGGCGCAACCTGAATGAGATCGAGGAGTAATCGATGCCGCTGGTGACATTCCTGCCGCATGAGAAGTTCTGCCCCGAAGGGCTGACCGTGGAAGTGCCGTCCGGGACCAATATCCTGGAGCTGGCCCACGACCATCACATCGAGATGGAAAGCGCCTGCGGTGGCGTCAAGGCCTGCACCACCTGCCATTGCATCATCCGCAAGGGCTTCGACTCCCTTGAGGAGGCCGATGAGCTGGAGGAAGACATGCTGGACAAGGCCTGGGGCCTGGAGGCGCAGTCGCGCCTGGGTTGCCAGGTGGTCGTCGGCGAAGAGGACCTCACCATCGAGATCCCCAAATACTCGCTCAACCACGCCGCAGAAGCGCCGCACTGAGGTTTTGTACATGAGTCTGAAATGGGTTGATGTACTTGAGATCGCCATCCGGCTTGCGGAAAGCAAGCCTGAGGTCGATCCTCATTACGTGAATTTCGTCGATCTGCGCGCCTGGGTGATGGCGCTGCCTGAATTCGATGACGATCCGTCGCGTTGCGGTGAGAAGGTTCTCGAGGCCATCCAGGCGGCCTGGATCGACGAAGCCGACTGAACGCACGCTGCAGGTTAGGCAATCCCCTGGAACCCGCGTATAATTCGCGGGTTTAATTTTTCGCAACACTCAATATTCTGGAGTTTTCCATGGCTGTTCAACGTACTTTCTCCATCATCAAGCCTGACGCAGTTGCCAAGAACGTCATTGGCGAGATCACCACTCGCTTCGAGAAAGCCGGCCTGCGCGTCGTCGCTTCGAAAATGAAGCAGCTGTCCAAAGCCGAAGCCGAAGGCTTCTACGCTGAGCACAAAGAGCGCAGCTTCTTCGGTGACCTGGTTGCCTTCATGACTTCGGGCCCTGTTGTTGTGCAGGTTCTGGAAGGCGAAAACGCCATTCTGGCCAACCGTGAGCTGATGGGCGCCACCAACCCTAAAGAAGCTGCTGCCGGCACCATCCGTGCTGACTTCGCCGAGTCGATCGACGCCAACGCCGTTCACGGTTCGGACTCCGAAGCTGCCGCTGCTCGCGAAATCGCTTACTTCTTCGCTGCTACCGAGGTAACCACTCGCTAAGCGAAGGCTTACGAGTGAGGGTGAATCCATGACGACATCGACTGACAAGATCAACCTGCTGGGGCTGACCCTGGCGGAAATGGAACAGTTCTTCGACTCAATCGGGGAGAAGCGCTTCCGTGCCGGTCAGGTGATGAAATGGATTCACCATTATGGCGTCGATGATTTCGCCGCCATGACGAACGTCGGCAAGGTCTTGCGCGAAAAGCTCGAGGCCGTTGCCGAGATTCGGGGCCCGGAAGTGGTCAGCGAAGATATTTCCGCCGACGGTACCCGCAAGTGGGTGGTCCGCGTTGCCTCTGGCAGCTGCGTCGAGACCGTCTACATCCCCACCGACGATCGCGGCACCCTCTGCGTGTCGTCGCAAGCCGGCTGCGCCCTGGACTGCAGTTTCTGCTCCACCGGCAAGCAAGGCTTCAACAGCAACCTCACCGCCGCCGAAGTGATAGGCCAGGTGTGGCTTGCCAACAAATCCTTCGGGACCGTCCCGGCCAAGATCGACCGCGCGATTACCAACGTGGTCATGATGGGCATGGGCGAACCCCTGCTGAATTTCGACAATGTCATCGCCGCCATGAAGATCATGATGGAAGATCTGGGCTATGGCATTTCCAAGCGTCGCGTGACCCTGTCCACCTCGGGCGTGGTACCGATGATCGACGAGCTGGCCAAGCACATCGACGTGTCCCTGGCCCTGTCGCTGCACGCGCCGAACGACGAGCTGCGCAACAAGCTGGTGCCGATCAACAAGAAGTACCCGCTGAAGATGCTGCTGGAGTCGTGCATGGGCTATATGTCCACCCTCGGCGGCAAGCGCGTGCTGACCATCGAGTACACCCTGCTCAAGGACGTCAACGACCAGCCCGAGCACGCCGCGCAGATGATCGAGCTGCTGCGTGATGTGCCGTGCAAGATCAACCTGATCCCGTTCAACCCGTTCCCGCACTCCGGCTACGAGCGGCCGAGCAACAATGCCATCCGCCGCTTCCAGGACCTGCTGCATCACGGCGGCTTCAACGTGACCACGCGCACCACCCGCGGTGATGACATCGACGCCGCGTGCGGTCAGCTGGTGGGCCAGGTCAACGACCGGACCCGGCGTAGCGAGCGCTACATCGCCGTACGTCAGCTGGCTGCCGACGAGCCGCAAGACAGCGCCGTGCGCCCCTGACGAGCCACTGCCCCATGAGCCTGCGCACCGCGCTGTCGATCCTGACGCTTTCGCTGCTGGCCGGCTGCGTGTCCGGCGGCGCGGGTGATCCCCTGGCCAACCGCCAGGGGCGCGAAGCGGCCCGGCAGGCCTATGTGCAGTTGGGCCTAGGGTATTTGCAACAAGGTTTGACCGAACGCGCCAAGGTTCCCTTGGCCAAGGCCCTGGCCCTCGATGCCCGTGACGCCGACGCCCATGCCGCGCTCGCCCTGGTATTCCAGGCCGAGGATGAGCCCGCCCTGGCCGGCGAGCATTTCGAAAAAGCCCTGGCCATCCGCCCGGATGACACGCGAATCCGCAACAACTACGGCGGTTTCCTATATGCTCAGGGCCATTTCGACGAAGCCCACGCGATGTTCCTCCAGGCTGCCGCCGATACCCTGTATCCTGAGCGTTCGCGCGTCTACGAGAACCTCGGGCTCACCGCCTTGAAGCGCGGGCAGGGCGCTCAGGCCCGCGAATATCTGGAAAAGGCCCTTCGGCTCAATCAGCGGCAACCGAAGGCTTTGCTCGAAATGGCTGAGTTGTCCTACGAAAACAGGCATTATGTGCCGGCCCGGAATTACTACGATCGATTCAGCCAGCTGAGCGACCAGAATGCCCGCAGCCTGCTGCTGGGCCATCGCCTGGCACTTGCCCTTGACGAGCAGGGCACCGCAGCCCGCTTGGGCCAGCAATTACAACGACTTTATCCCGGTACGCCGGAATATCAGCAATACCTGTCGGAGCAACGATGAAAGCCGCGCACACTGAAGTAGCAGCAGCGACTCGCCAGAACCCCGGTGACGTCTTGCGCCAGGCCCGCGAAAACCGCGATTGGAGCCAGGCTGAGGTCGCTCGCAAGCTCAACCTCACGGTATCTTCGCTGAACAACCTGGAAAACGGCGCCTTCGACAAGCTGCCCGGGCATACCTTCGCCCGTGGCTACATCCGCGCCTATGCCAAGCTGATGGACATGGACCAGGCGCCCCTGGTCGAGGCCTTCGACCAGATCACCGGGACCCACGCCAAAGGCAGTGAGGTGCATGCTCTCGGCCGCATCGAAGAGCCGGTGCGCCTGTCGCACAACATCCTGCGCGTGGTCAGCCTGTTGCTGCTGGTCGCCGTGGTCGGCGGTGGTTTCTTCTGGTGGCAGGACCAGAGCAGCCTGCGCGGCAAGGACCTGGCCAAGATCGCCCTGGAGCACGTCGAGGTCGAGAGCGCCGACGGCACCACGCAGATTCACCCGCTGGACGAACCGGAAGACCAGGCCGTGAGCGAGGGCCAGCAGGCCGAAGGCCAGGCCCTGCCGCTGGAACCGAGCAGTGCCGAGCAGGCGCCGGTCGCTGAGGCCCAGGCGCCAGTCGTCTCCGTTGCGCCTGCCACGCCAGCCACCAGCGCCGCGCCGACTGCCGCCGCGCCTGTGGCACCGGTTGTCGCGCCAGCCACCCCCGCCGTGCCTGCCGCCACCGCGCCAGCCGCCGCCGCTGCGGTCGCACCGACTGCACCCGCTGAAGCCGCACCGGCCCCGGCCGGCAGCGCCAAGGTTCATATCCAATTCACCGCCGATTGCTGGACCCAGGTCACCGACGGCAACGGCAAGGTGCTGTTCAGCGCCATCAAGCGCAAGGGCGACAGCCTGGAACTGACCGGCAAGCCACCGTTCGCGGTGCGCCTGGGCTTCGCCCGCGGCGCCCAGGTGAGCTACAACGGCCAGGCGGTCGATGTCGCCCCGTTCACCAGTGGCGAAACCGCTCGCCTGAAGTTGGGACAGTAAGTCATGCACGGCGAATCTCCGATCAAACGTCGCGAATCCCGCAAGATCTGGGTCGGCAATGTGCCGGTGGGTGGTGATGCGCCCATCGCGGTGCAGAGCATGACCAACACCGACACCAACGATGTCGCCGCCACCGTGGCGCAGATCCAGCGCCTGGTCGATGCCGGCGTGGACATCGTCCGTGTCTCGGTACCGGACATGGACGCCGCCGAGGCGTTCGGCAAAATCAAGAAACTGGTCAGCGTGCCGCTGGTCGCCGATATCCACTTCGACTACAAGATCGCCCTGCGCGTGGCCGAGCTGGGTGTCGACTGCCTGCGCATCAACCCGGGCAACATCGGCCGTGAAGACCGTGTCCGCGCCGTGGTCGATGCCGCCCGCGACCGTGGTATCCCGATCCGCATCGGCGTCAACGCCGGCTCCCTGGAAAAGGACCTGCAGAAGAAGTACGGCGAGCCGACCCCGGCGGCGCTGGTCGAATCGGCCCTGCGTCACGTCGAGCACCTCGACCGCCTGGATTTCCAGGACTTCAAGGTCAGCGTCAAGGCCTCCGACGTGTTCATGGCCGTCGAAGCCTATCGCCTGTTGGCCAGGCAGATCATCCAGCCGCTGCACCTGGGCATCACCGAAGCCGGTGGCCTGCGCTCGGGGACGGTGAAATCCGCCGTCGGCCTAGGTATGCTGCTGGCCGAAGGCATCGGTGACACCATCCGCATTTCCCTGGCCGCCGATCCGGTCGAGGAAGTGAAGGTCGGCTACGACATCCTCAAGTCGCTGCACCTGCGTTCCCGTGGCATCAACTTCATCGCCTGCCCGAGCTGCTCGCGGCAGAACTTCGATGTGGTCAAGACCATGAACGAACTGGAAGGGCGCCTGGAGGACCTGCTGGTGCCGCTGGACGTGGCGGTGATCGGTTGCGTGGTCAACGGCCCGGGCGAAGCCAAGGAATCGCACGTGGGCTTGACCGGCGGCACGCCGAACCTGGTGTACATCGACGGCAAGCCATCGCAGAAGCTGAATAACGACAACCTGGTCGACGAGCTGGAAAAGCTCATTCGCCAGAAAGCGGCCGAGAAGGCCGAGGCCGACGCGGCGCTGATCGCCCGCGGCTGAGACACAGATTCGTAAGGACTATTCGTGAGCAAATCGCTGCAAGCCATCCGTGGCATGAACGACATCCTGCCCGACCAGTCGCCGCTGTGGCGCTACTTCGAGGGCACCGTGGCTGGCTTGCTGGACAGCTACGGCTACAGCCAGATCCGCACGCCGATTGTCGAGTTCACCGAGCTGTTCAAGCGCTCGATCGGTGAAGTCACCGATATCGTCGAGAAGGAGATGTACACCTTCCAGGATAACAAGGACTCGCTTACCTTGCGCCCGGAAGGCACCGCCGCTTGCGTGCGCGCAGTGCTCGAACACGGCATCATCGGTAATGGCCAGGTGCAGAAGCTCTGGTACGTGGGCCCGATGTTCCGCCACGAGCGCCCGCAACTGGGACGCTACCGGCAGTTCCACCAGATCGGTGTCGAGGTGTTCAACCTGGCCGGCCCGGATATCGACGCCGAACTGATCATGCTCACCTGGCGCCTCTGGGCGTTGCTGGGTATCCAGGACGCAGTGACCCTGGAGCTCAACAGCCTTGGCACCAGCGAAGCCCGCGGGCGTTATCGCGATGCACTGGTGGAGTTCCTGTCCCAGCGCATTGATCAGCTGGACGAAGACAGCCAGCGCCGCCTGAAGAGCAATCCGCTGCGTATCCTCGACAGCAAGAACGCAGGCACCCAGGCCGCCCTGGTGGGCGCGCCGAAGCTCGAAGAGTACCTGGACGAAGAGTCCCGCGTGCATTTCGAGGGTGTGAAGGCGCGTCTTGACGCTGCTGGCATCCCGTTCGTGATCAATACCAAGCTGGTACGCGGCCTGGACTACTACAGCAAGACCGTATTCGAGTGGGTTACCGACAAGCTCGGTGCCCAAGGCACGGTCTGCGCCGGCGGGCGTTACGACGGCTTGGTCGAGCAGATGGGCGGCAAGCCGACCGCTGGCGTTGGCTTTGCCATGGGTATCGAGCGCCTGCTGCTGCTGATCGAAACCCTCGGCCAGGTGCCTGAGTCGATCAGCCGTACCATCGACGTCTACCTGTGCGCCTTTGGGGAGCAGGCCGAGCTTGCCGGGCTGAAGATCAGCGAGCAGCTGCGTGATCGTCTGCCGAACCTGCGCCTGGCGGTCAACGCCGGTGGCGGCAACTTCAAGAACCAGTTCAAGAAGGCCGACAAGAGCGGCGCGCTGTTCGCCCTGATCCTCGGCGACGACGAGCTGGCCAAGCAAGAGATTGGCGTGAAGCCCCTGCGTGGCCAGGGCGAACAACAGAACATTGCCTGGGATGCGCTTGCTGCGCACCTGGAAACCGCGATCGCCCAGGCGTGATGCGGTCCGACAACGAATAGGCGAATAGGAGTATTGGGGTGTCGAGTACCGATGATGAAGGCCTGGCAGCGGCCAAGGACTGGTGGAACCGCAACGGCAAGCCACTGCTGACCGGCGCCCTGCTGGCCGGTGTGGTGGTGATGGGCTGGCAGACCTGGCACAAGTACCAGGCCAACCAGTCCCAAGGCGCTTCGGCGCTGTACCAGGCCCTGCTGGAAACCTCGCTGACGCCGGATGGCAAGCCTGACGCGAGCAAGGTGGCGGAGCTTTCCGGCAAGCTCAAGAGCGAGTTCGGCGGCACTGCCTACGCCCAGTACGGCAGCCTGTTCGTCGCCAAGGTGGCGGTCGAGAGCGGCAAGCTGGACGACGCGGCGAGCGAACTCAAGAGCGTGATGGACAAGCCGGCTGACGCCACCCTGAGCGAGATTTCGCGCCAGCGCCTGGCCCGCGTGCTCGCGGCCCAGGACAAGGCCGAGGACGCCCTCAAGCTGCTCGACGGCGACACCGACAAGGCCTTCCTGGCCAGCCGTGAAGAACTCAAGGGCGACCTGCTGGTGCAGCTGGGCCGCGCCGACGACGCGCACGGCGCCTACGAAAAAGCCAAGGCCGCGCTGTCCGACGACGCCGCGATCGGTGGCCTGCAACTGAAGCTGGATGACCTGGCCAAAGGGGACGCCTGAAGTGAAGGGTTGGAAACAAGCAGCAGTGCTCACCCTCGCCGTCCTGGCGGCGGGTTGCAGCAGCAACAGCAAGAAGGAACTGCCCCCGGCCGAGCTGACCAAGTTCACCGAGGAAGTGGTACTGAAGAAGCAGTGGAGCCGTTCGATCGGTGACGGCCAGGGTGAGACCTACAACACCCTGGTGCCGGCCATCGAGAACGACCGCATCTACGCTTCCGACGTCAACGGCGAAGTCTTCGCGCTGAACCGCATCACCGGTGACGTGGTGTGGAAGAAGGACCTCGAGCTGCCGGTTTCCGGCGCCGTGGGCGTGGGCTATGGCCTGGTCATGCTGGGTACCCTGAAGGGCGAGGTCATTGCCCTGGACTCCAGCACCGGCGAGGAGCGCTGGCGCTCGCGCGTCTCCAGCGAAGTGCTGGCACCGCCCGCCAACAATGGTGACGTGGTGGTGGTGCAGACCCAGGACGACCGCCTGGTCGGCTTCGACGCCGCCACGGGTGACCGTCGCTGGATCTACGAGAACAGCCCGGCCGTACTGACCCTGCGCGGTACCGGTGCGCCGGTGGTGACCAACCGCCTGGCCGTTGCCGGCCTGTCCACCGGCAAGGTGGTGGCGGTCGACATCAGCAACGGCGTGCCAGTGTGGGAAAGCCGCGTGGCTGTGCCGCAGGGCCGTTCCGAGCTGGACCGCGTGGTAGATATCGACGGCGGCCTGCTGCTGTCCGGTGGCACCCTGTACGTCAGCACCTACCAGGGCCGCGTCGCCGGCCTGGACCTGGAAAGCGGCCGCGTGCTGTGGCAGCGCGATGCCTCCAGCTACGTGGGTGTCGCCCAGGGCTTCGGCAACGTCTATGTCAGCGAAGCGTCGGGCACCGTGCAGAGCGTCGACGAGCGTTCTTCCAGCTCGCTGTGGAGCAACGACTCCATGGCCCGCCGTCAGCTGTCGGCGCCGGAAGTTTTCTCCAGCTATGTGGCCGTCGGTGACTTCGAGGGTTACCTGCACCTGCTCAGCCAGGTCGATGGCCGTTTCGTCGGCCGTGAGCGTATCGACAGCGATGGCCTGCGCGCCCGCCCACTGGTGGTCGGCGACACCATCTATGTCTTCGGCAACAGCGGCAAACTCGAGGCACTGACCATCCGCTGAAGCTATGCTTGGGCCCGTTCGCGGGCTCAGGTTGCGGCGTAGGAAACGCCGCCCGAACTCCGGCCGCTGCCTTGCAGCGGCCTTTGCATTTTCAAGAATTCAAGAGTGGAGAGCCGCATGGTTCCCGTAATCGCCCTGGTGGGCCGCCCCAACGTCGGCAAATCCACCATGTTCAACCGCCTGACCAAGACCCGCGATGCCATCGTCGGTGACCTGTCGGGCCTGACCCGTGACCGCCAGTATGGTGATGCCAGCTGGCAGGGTCGTTCCTACATCCTGATCGACACCGGCGGTATCACCGGTGACGAGGTGGGCATGGACGAGAAGATGGCCGAGCAGTCGCTGATGGCCATCGAGGAAGCCGACTACGTGCTGTTCCTGGTTGATGCCCGGGCCGGCATGACCGCCGCCGACCAGATGATCGCCGATCACCTGCGCAAGCGGAACAAGGAAGCGATCCTGGTCGCCAACAAGATCGACAACATCGATCCCGATATCGCCCGCGCCGAGTTCTCGCCGCTGGGCATGGGCAACGCCATCCCGGTGGCGGGCTCCCAGGGCCGCGGCATCAACGCCCTGATGGAGTCTCTGCTCGGCCATATTCCCCGTGATCCCGAGGAAGAAGCCCTCGACGAGGATGTCGCCGAAGGCGAAGAAGCCACGCGCATCCCCGGCCCGAGCGAGAAAGACGGTATCAAGATCGCCATCATCGGCCGCCCCAACGTTGGCAAGTCGACCCTGGTCAACCGCATGCTCGGCGAAGAGCGCGTAGTGGTGTACGACCAGCCGGGCACCACCCGCGACAGTATCTACATTCCGTTCGAGCGTGATGGCGAGAAGTACACCTTCATCGACACCGCCGGTGTGCGCAAGCGCGGCAAGATCCACGAGGAAGTCGAAAAGTTCTCGGTGGTGAAGACCCTGCAGGCGATCAAGGACGCCAACGTGGTGATCTTCGTCATGGACGCCCGCGAAGGCGTGGTCGACCACGACCTCAACCTGCTGGGCTTCGCCCTCGACGCCGGCCGCGCCGTGGTCATCGCCCTGAACAAGTGGGACGGCATGGAGCCGGGCGAGCGCGACTACGTGAAGACTGAGCTGGAGCGCCGGCTGTTCTTCGTCGACTTCGCCGACATCCACTTCATCTCGGCGCTGCACGGCACCGGCGTGGGCCATCTGTACAAGTCGGTGCAGGCCGCGTTCAAGTCGGCGGTCACCCGCTGGCCGACCAGCCGCCTCACGCAGATCCTCGAAGACGCCATCAGCGTGCACCAGCCGCCGTTGGTCAACGGCCGCCGCATCAAGCTGCGCTATGCCCACCTCGGTGGCGCCAACCCGCCGCTGATCGTGATCCACGGCAACCAGACCGACAAGATCCCCAACTCCTACTCGCGTTACCTGGAGAACACCTACCGCCGGGTGCTCAAGCTGGTCGGCACGCCGATCCGTATCGAGTACAAGGGTGGTGACAACCCGTTCGAGGGCAAGAAGAACACCCTCACCGATCGCCAGGTCAACAAGAAGCGCCGCCTGATGTCGCACCACAAGAAGGCCGAGAAGAAGCGCCGCGACAAGCGCTGATTCCGTGCTGGCTTCATCGCCGGCTAGCCGGCTCCCACAGCGTAAGCACAAGCCACAATACCTGTGGGAGCCGGCTTGCCGGCGATAGGGCTCTTTGATCCACCGCAATCCCCCTATTGTTTCAACCTTTTTCCTGACCGCTCGTTCCGCTATGCTCGGATCCACCCCCGTGCCGGACAAACCCCAGGAAAGAGGGCTCCATGATCCGCAGCAAACTGCCGAACGTCGGCACGACCATCTTCACCACCATGTCGCAACTGGCCATGCAGACCGGTGCGCTCAATCTGTCTCAGGGCTTCCCTGACTTCAACGGCCCCCAGGCCCTGCTCGATGCCGTTGGCCGCCACGTGGCCGCCGGGCATAACCAGTATTCGCCGATGACTGGCCTGCCAGCCCTGCGCCAGCAGGTTGCGGCCAAGATCGCCCGGCTGTATGGCGTGGCAGTGGATGCCGACCAGGAAGTGACCATCACCCCCGGCGCCACCGAGGCGATCTTCTGCGCGATCCAGGCGGTGATCCACCCCGGTGACGAGGTGATCGTCTTCGACCCCAGCTACGACAGCTACGAGCCGTCGGTGGAACTGGCCGGTGGCCGCTGCGTGCATGTGCCGCTGCGCGACGGCAGCTTCAGCATCGACTGGCAGAAGTTCAGCGATGCGTTGAGCCCGCGCACGCGCATGGTCATCCTCAATTCGCCGCACAACCCCAGCGGCGCGTTGATCAACCGCGACGACCTGGACCAGCTGGCCGCGTTGATCGGCAACCGCGATATCTACCTGGTCAGCGACGAAGTCTACGAGCACCTGATCTACGACGGTGTGCGCCACGCCAGCGTGCTGGCCCACGCGCAGTTGTACAGCAAAGCCTTCGTCATCAGCTCGTTCGGCAAGACCTACCATGTCACCGGCTGGAAAACCGGCTACGTGGTCGCGCCACCGGCCCTCAGCGCCGAATTGCGCAAGGTGCACCAGTACGTCAACTTCTGCGGCGTCACGCCCTTGCAGTGCGCGTTGGCCGACTTCATGGCCGAGCACCCTGAGCACATCGACGAACTGCCGGCCTTCTACCAGGCCAAGCGCGACCTGTTCTGCGATTTACTGCAGGCCTCGCGTTTCACCTTCACCCGCACCCCGGGCACCTATTTCCAACTGGTGGACTATTCGCAGATTCGCCCCGACCTGAACGATGTCGACATGGCGCTGTGGCTGACCCGTGAGCATGGCGTGGCCAGCATCCCGGTGTCGGTGTTCTACCAGCAACCCATCCCCGAGCAACGCCTGGTACGCCTGTGCTTTGCCAAACGCGAGGAGACGCTGCGCCAGGCAGCGGAAAGACTATGCGCGATTTGAGCCAACTGCCGAACCTGAAAATCGCCCTGGTGCAGACCACCCTGGCCTGGCACGACCGCGAGGCGAACTACGCGCACTTCGAGGAACTGATCACCCAGGCCGGTGAGGTGGACCTGGTGGTCCTGCCGGAAATGTTCACCACCGGGTTTTCGATGGAGTCCGAAAGCCTGGCCGAGCCGGAAAACGGCCCGACCTACAAATGGCTCAAGACCCAGGCGAAGAAAGCCAGCGCGGTGATCACCGGCAGCGTGATCATCCAGGCCGCCGACGGCAGCCACCGCAACCGCCTCCTGTGGGCGCGGCCCGATGGCGAGATCCTGCACTACGACAAGCGCCACCTGTTCCGCATGGCCGGCGAGCACAAGCACTACACCCCGGGCGAGCGCCAGGTGCAGTTCGAACTCAAGGGCTGGCGGATTCGCCCGCTGATCTGCTACGACCTGCGTTTCCCGGTGTGGAGCCGCGATGCCCAGGACACCGACCTGCTGCTGTACACCGCCAACTGGCCGGCGGCGCGGCGCACCCATTGGAACCGGCTGCTGCCGGCACGGGGCATCGAGAACCTGTGCTTCGTGGCAGCGGTGAACCGGGTCGGCACCGATGGCAAGGGCTTCGCCTACTCCGGCGACAGCCAGGTGCTGGACTTCCAGGGTGAGAGCCTGCTCAGCGCGGGCGAGGCCGACGGGGTGTTCACCGTGGTGCTGCGGGCGGCGGAGCTGGCCGCGTATCGGGCGCGGTTCCCGGCCAACATGGATGCCGATACCTTCGAATTGCATTGACCCCATCGCAGGGCAAGTCGGGACGGCGCCCCGACTTGCCCTGATGCTTTATTCAGTCAGTACACATCCCGCCGATAGCGCCCATCCTCGATCAGCTGCTGCACCCGCACCTCACCAAGCATGCCCTGCAGCGCTGCATCAACGCCGGCAGCCATGCCGTGCAAACTGCCGCAGACATACACGCAAGCACCGTCATCGACCCAGCGCTTGAACTCGGCGGCCTGCTGCAACAGCACGTCCTGCACGTAGATCTTCTCTGCCTGGTCCCGTGAGAAAGCCAGGTCCAGCCGTTGCAGGTCGCCGCTTGCCACCCAGCCTTGCAGTTCCTCACCGCACAGCAGGTCGTGCGCCTGGTTTCGCTCACCGAACAGCAGCCAGTTGCGCTGCTCGCCCGCCGCGATGCGCGCCTTGAGCAGGCTGCGCAGGCCAGCCAGGCCGGTGCCGTTACCGATCAGCACCAGGGGGACCGATTCGCCGGGCAGGTGGAAGCCGCTGTTGCGACGCAGGCGTGCGCTGACGCTGCCATCGAGTGGCAGGTACTCGGTCAGCCAGCCGGAACCCAGGCCCAGGCTGCCATCGGTGTGACGCTCCTGGCGCACGATCAGCTCCAGCGCGCCGTCGCTGGCGATGGATGCAATCGAGTATTCGCGGGCGGCCAGCGGGATCAGGGCATCGACCAGCGCCTGGGCATGCAGGCCCACCAGGTGTTCGCGGCCGACCGGTAGCTGGCGGCTGGCCAGGGCCTGCGCCAGGCTTTCCTGCAGGCCGTCGAGTTGCACCGGGCAACGAGGGTCGAGGCCCAGGCCTGCCAGGAAGGCATCGACACGGGGCTGGCCATTGCGCGGCAGGATCTCGATCAGGTCGCCTGCTTCCCAGGTTGCGGGCATTTGCGCCTGCAGGCCCAGCAGGTAGACCGGCGCGCCCTGGCTGCCCGGGTTGAGCAGTTCACGGCGCAGCAGGCGCCAGTTGCCGAAGCTCGGTGGTTGCCAGGCAGCGACCGGAAGAGTGCCGGTCAGTTGCGTCAGTTCCTGTTGCCACAGCGCAAGCGCGGCAGGGTCGGCATTGTCCACTTCCACCGGGCTGAAGGCGCAGGTGGCGCCGCGCTCGCCGAGCCAGGCCTGGAGGCGGCGGGCGAAGCCGCAGAAGTGCGGGTACTGGCGGTCACCCAGGGCGAGCAGGGCGTAGTCCAGGTGCTCCAGCGCCCACGGCTGGCCGAGGACCTTGCGCTCGAAGCCGCGGGCACTGTCCGGGGCTTCACCGTCGCCGAAAGTGCTGACCACGAACAGTGCGCGGTTGGCATTGCGTAATTGGGCTTCGCCCAGCTCGGCCAGCGGACAGACCTGCACCGGCAAGCCGGCAGCTTGTAGCTGGCCGGCGCTCTGCCAGGCCAGCTGTTCGGCGAAACCACTCTGGCTGGCGAAACCGATCAGCCAGCTGTCGCCGGCGTTGCCCTGATCACCCACCGCGCCACGGGCGGCGCGTACCTCGCGTTTCTTGCGGCGGCGGTCGAGGTACAGCAACCAGCCGGTGACGAAGAACAGCGGCATGGTCAGGCTGGCGAGGGTGACGATGATGCGCCCGGGCAGGCCGAAGTACTCGCCGACGTGCAGGGCATAGACGCTTTGCAGCAGTTGCGCCTTGAACGACTTGTCGGCATAGCGTTCGTGACGCTTGACCTGACCGCTGGCCGGGTCGAGGGTCAGGGTGTTGAAGGCCCGCTCGTGCTCGGCGCCCCGCAGCAGGTAGAACAGTGTCGCGGGCTGGCTGCCGGCCGGTGGCAGGCGCAGGTTGTAGGTGGCCAGGTCCGGGCCTGCAGCTGCCTTGAGGTTGGCCCAGATGGCGTCATAGTCCACCACCCGAGGCGGGGCGTTCTTGTCCACTTTGGGCGGGCCATGACGACCGCCACGGCCTTCGCCGCGTTTCTGCTCGCCCGCCGCAGGCTGGTCGGCCAGCAGGCGGTTGAGGCCCGCGCGGTACCACTCGTAGGACCAGAACAGCCCGGTCAGGGCGAACAGCAGGTAGAACAGCAGGCACCAAGTGCCGAACACCGCGTGCAGGTCCCAGTTGAAGGCGCGGCCTTTCTTTGCCCAGTCGAGGGTCAGCCAGGTCCGCCAGTTCAGGGCCTTGCGCGGCCAGCGCAGGTACAGCCCGGAGAGGCAGAAGAAGATCAGCATCAGGGTGCAGGCGCCGGTGATCTGCCGGCCGGTGTCGCCCATGGCCAGGAACCGGTGCAGGTTGAGCATGAGGTTGAAAAAGCCAAGGCCTGCGACTTCACCCTTGAGCTCGCCGGTGTACGGGTCGGCATAGCGAAGCGCGCCACGGCGCTCGCCGGGGGCCGGGGTGAAGAAGATCCGCGCCGCGTTGCCGTCGCGGGTATCGACCCAGAGCATGGAGATCTGGTCGCCTTGCGCGGCCTCGACCCGACGCACCAGCTCGGCCGGCGGCAGCACGCCTTCCTGGCGTACCTCGACCTTGAGCACCTCGGCGTTGAGCGCGCGCAGCAGTTCTTCCTGGAATGACCAGATCGCGCCGGTGATGCCCATCAGCGCCAGAACCAGGCCGGCGGTGATGCCAAGCAACCAGTGCAATTGGAACAGCGTCTTCTTCACCACATCGATCACCTTGGTCTTGCCGCCAGCAACTGCGCGGCGTGCATTATGCCTTGATACGCAAAAGCCCCGTTCAATCGATTGAACGGGGCCTGGGGTGCGGCTTTTAGAAGTGGACGCTGGTGGTCAGCAATGCCGTTCGTCCCGCTGCCTGGTTGGCGAAGTGGGTGGAGAACGCCTTGTCGTAGTACACCTCGTTGGTGAGGTTCTGCACGTTCAACTGCAGGTCGATGTTCTTGGTCAGCTTGTAGGCCGCCATGGCGTCGTAGCGCACGTAGCTGTCGACCATGGTGGTGTTGGCCACGCTGCCGTAGACGTCGTCGACATAGAAGGCGCCGCCACCGACTGTCAACTTGGGCGTCAGCTGGTAGGTGGTCCACAGGCTGGCGCTGTTGTTCGGCGTGTTGGGCAGCTGGTTGCCGTCGTTGGCCTTGCCCAGCGGGCCACCGTCGATCTGGCGGGCCTGCATGTAGGTGTAGCCGGCGAACACCTGCCACTTGTCGGTCAGCTTGCCGCTGGCCGACAGCTCGATGCCTTGCACGCGGGTTTCACCGACGTTCTCGTAGGTGTTGGTGTTGACCTGGACCCGGGCGTTTTCCTTCTCGGTGCGGAACAGCGCCGCTGCCAGGGACAGGCGCTGGTCGAGCAGGTCCCACTTGGTGCCGAGCTCGTAGTTGGTGGTTTCTTCCGGCTCCATGTCACTGCCCAGCAGGTTGCCGGAGCGGTCGGTGGTGTTGCCCAGCGGGTTGCCTTCGGTACCTTCGCCGAGCATGGCGCCAGGCGGCGTGGCCGAGGTGGCATAGGACACATAGATGCTGCCGTTGTCGGCTGGCTTCCACACCAGGCCCAGCTGGCCGGTGATGAACTCGCTGGTGTCCTGGCCCTTGGCGGGCACGCCCTTGGCGCTCACCGCGGTGCTGCCGTCGGCATTGTAGCCACGGTAGTCGGTGTCGAAGTGGTCATAGCGCAGGCCCATGTTGAGCAGCCACTGCGGGGTCAGCTCCAGGGTGTCGAACACGTAGAGTGCGCGGGTCTTGCTGCTGGTCTTGGTGCCGGCGTAGTTGCGCGCGACGGTGCCGACCCAGGCATCGTCCGGGTTCGGGTTGTCCAGCGAGGTGCAGCTGCCGCCGCTGCCCGGCCCGGTGCAGGTGAGCTTGCTGTTGGGGGTGACAGTGTAGCTCTGGCGGTCGGACTCTTCCTTGGTGAACTCGACGCCGGTGGAGAAGCTGTTCTTCAGGCCGCCCAGGTAGAACTCGCCGAACAGGTCGGTCTGGTTGGTGGTGGTGGCGGTGTTGCCCACACGGGTGTTGGCGCGACGCCAGACGCCGTTGTTGTTGACGTTGCCGGCGCTGTCGTCAGGCTGGGTCAGCACATAGTCCTGCATGCTGTTGCCGTGGCGCAGGGTGTTCTTGATGGTCAGCGTGTCGGACAGGTCGTGCTCGATGGCGAAGGTCGCGATATCGACACGGGTCTTGCGGAAGTCGCGGCCGGTCAAGCCGTAGAAGTTGTCGCTGTCGCCGCCGTCCACCGGTTTGTCCGGATGGGCAGAGGTGCGTGCGGTGCTGCCAGCCCGTGGCACGCTGTAGGGGATGCCCGAATCCGGCAGGTCGTCGCTTTCCAGGTGGTAGTAGTCGAGATTGACGCGGGTCGGCGTGCCCAGGCCGAACGCCAGCGACGGGGCGATGCCCCAGCGGTCGTAGTTGACCTTGTCGCGGCCGGCGACGTTGCTCTCGTGGGTCATCAGGTTCAGGCGCCCGGCGACGCTGTCGCTGAACTGGTAGTTGCCGTCGAAGGTGTAACGCTGGGTCTGGTCGCTGCCCCAGGTCCAGGCGCCGTCCAGCGAGTTGCCCAGGTGCGCGCGCTTGCTCACCAGGTTGATGGTGCCGCCGGCTGCACCGCGGCCACCAATGGCCGAGTTCGGCCCCTTGGCCACTTCGACAGACTCGATGGCGAAGATTTCGCGGGTCTGGGCGCCGGTGTCACGCACGCCGTCCAGGTAGGTGTCGCCCTGGGCGTCGAAGCCGCGGATGAAGGGGCGATCGCCCTGCGGGTTGCCGCCTTCGCCGGCGCCGAAAGTGATCCCGGGCACAGTGCGCAGGGCGTCCTGCAGGGACATGGCGTTGGTGTCCTTGATCACCTGCTGGGGAATTACCGTGATCGAGCGCGGCGTGTCCACCAATGGCGCGGTGTACTTCTGCGACGAGGCCTTGTCGACCCTGTACTCGGTGCTTGCCTGTTCGGCCTTGCCATTGACGCTGGTGGCGTCGAGGGTGATGGCGTTGCTGGCGGCCGGGTCGGCGGCATATGCCGAGGTGGCGGTGATCGCCATGCCGATGGCGGAGGCGAGCAGACGTGGTGAACTCACAGCAGATGGCACGTGACGCATTGTTGTAGACCTTCCCCAAGGTATGAAGGCCGCGGATGTTAATGTAAGCGAATGTAAGGAACAATTGAGAAGCGTTACCATTCGCCGGGAATTTACATTCTTTACAATTTGGCCTTACGGTTTTAACGGTCTCGTGCGTCTTGCCCTGGTGAAAGGGGGGTGAAAGGGGCTTGTGGTGAGTAAAAGGTAATCAATATCATTGACGCCCCTATCGCTCTCGGTGCCGTCGCCATGCTGCTTCACATCCCAGGCCTGTTCGAGGCCGATGAAATCCTGCGCATTCGCGAGGCCCTGGAGCAGGCCGACTGGGCCGATGGCAAGATCACCGCCGGATACCAGTCGGCCAAGGCCAAGCACAACCTGCAGTTGCCCGAGGGCCATGCGCTGGCCAAGGAAATCGGCAGTGCGTTGATCGAGCGGCTGTGGCGCAACCCGTTGTTCATGTCCGCGGCGCTGCCGCACAAGGTGTACCCGCCGCTGATCAACTGCTATCGCGAGGGCGGCAGCTTCGACTTCCATATCGACAATGCCCTGCGCCAGCCCAAGGGCAGCCCGGAGCGCGTGCGTACCGACCTGTCCTCGACGCTGTTTCTCAGCGACCCGGACAGCTACGACGGCGGCGAACTGGTGATCCAGGACACCTACGGCGTGCGCCAGGTCAAGCTGGCCGCCGGCGACCTGGTGCTGTACCCCGGCACCAGCCTGCACAAGGTCAACCCGGTCACCCGCGGGGCGCGCTATGCGGCGTTCTTCTGGACCCAGAGCCTGGTGCGCGAGGACAGCCAGCGCACCTTGCTGTTCGAGATGGACAATGCCATCCGCCATCTCGGCGCCGATGTGCCGGAGCACCCGTCGCTGCTGCAACTGACGGGCACCTACCACAACCTGCTGCGCCGCTGGGCCGAGGTCTGAGCCGTGTCTTATCAATTGCGCCGTGAGGAAGTGGTGGATGTCGCCGGGCTGAAGGCGATGCTCGAGCACAGCCCGGGGCAGGCCGCGCAGGCGATCCTCACGGCGGCAGGGCAGGGGGCGGTCGAGGCGCAGCTGTTGCTCGGGCAGATCCTGCTCGATGGGCGCGGTATCGAAGAGGATGCCACCGTGGCCCGCCGTTGGTTCGCCATTGCCGCCCAGGGCGGCAGCGCCATGGCCCACAACATGCTTGGCCGTTGCCTCGAGCACGGCTGGGGGGGCGAGGTGGATCTCGCCCAGGCAGCCATTCACTATGCCCGGGCGGCCGACGCCGGGCTGGACTGGGGGATGTACAACCTGGCCAACCTGTTGGCCACCGGTCGTGGGGTGGCGGCCAACCAGTCCCAGGCGTTGATGTGCTACGAGAAAGCCGCGCAGTTGGGGCATGCCAAGTCGATGAACCTGTATGGGCGGTATCTGGAGCAGGGCATTGCCACCGCCGCGAGCCCGGTGCGGGCCATGCGCTGGTACCGGCGTTCTGCCGAGGCGGGGGATTTCCGCGGGATGTTCAGCCTGGCGCTGGTGCTGGTCGAGCGGGGGCAGATAGCCGAGGCCGGGCCTTGGCTGGACCGGGCCAGGGTCGAGGGCAACCTGAATTTCCTGCGCAGTGCGCTGGCGACGTTGCAGGGGGCGGGGCCGGTCTTGATGGCTTTTGCGGCGCGTTATGCCGAAGAGATCGAACAGCGTGGTACTTGAGTATGTCTGTTCCGGTCATATCGTGGGGCAAGCCCGCTTCCACGGGTATTCACGACGGGCGTGGGCTTGCCCCGCGATAGAATTGAAAACGGGGCCTTGCGGCCCCGTTGTGCATTACAGGTAGTAAGCCTTCAGCGGCGGGAAACCGTTGAACTCCACCGCGCTGTAGCTGGTGGTGTAGGCACCGGTGGACAGCCAGTACAGGCGGTCGCCGATGGCCAGGTTCAGCGGCAGGCCATACTTGTAGTTCTCGTACATGATGTCGGCGCTGTCGCAGGTCGGGCCGGCGATCACCACTTCCTCGGCCTCGCCTTTCTTCTCGGTCCAGATCGGGAACTTGATCGCCTCGTCCATGGTTTCGATCAGGCCGGAGAACTTGCCCACGTCGGTGTAGATCCAGCGCTCGACGGCAGTGCGCGACTTGCGTGCCACCAGCACCACTTCACTGACCAGGATGCCGGCGTTGGCGATCAGCGAACGGCCAGGCTCGAGGATGATTTCCGGCAGGTCGTCGCCGAAGTCTTCCTTGAGGAAGCGGATGATCTCCTCGGCGTAGGTCTCGAGGCTGTTGGTGCGGGTGATGTAGTTGGCCGGGAAGCCGCCGCCCATGTTGATCAGCTTCAGCTCGATGCCGTCTTCTTCCTTCAGGCGCTCGAAAATCACCTTGACCTTGGCGATGGCCGCGTCCCACACGCTGATATCGCGCTGTTGCGAGCCGACGTGGAAGGAGATGCCGTAAGGCACCAGGCCCAGGTCGCGGGCGAGGATCAGCAGGTCCATGGCCATGTCGGTCTGGCAGCCGAACTTGCGCGATAGTGGCCAGTCGGCGGTGGTGGAGCCTTCGGTAAGAATACGCACATAGACTTTCGAGCCCGGCGCGGCCTTGGCGATGTTGCGCAGGTCGGCCTCGGAATCGGTGGCGTACAGGCGCACGCCTTTCTCGTAGAAGTAGCGGATGTCCTTGGACTTCTTGATGGTATTGCCGTAGCTGATACGGTCCGCGCTGACGCCGCGGCCGAGCACCTTGTCCAGTTCATAGATCGAGGCGATGTCGAAGCTCGAGCCCTTTTCCTTCAGCAGGTCGATGATCTCGACCGCAGGGTTGGCCTTGACCGCGTAGTAGACCTTGGCGAATTCGAACCCGGCGCGCAGGTCGTCATAGGCCTGGCTGATCATCTGGGTATCGATGAGAACGAACGGGGTTTCCTGCTTGTCGGCGAACGCCTTCATTTTCTGGAAGGTGTCACGCGCAAAGTAGTCTTCGACCTGGATCGACATGCTCAGGGGCTCCATGGGCAAACTGAAAAGATAAGTGGCAGCAACTGAACGTCCTCCGTATCCCCACTTTGGTTCGCCTACTTCCCAAGGCATGTCGCCGAAAGCAAAAAGGTCAGTCGTGCCGGAAAAGGCGGATGACCTTGCTGTCTCGTCGTCAGTACTTGAGCCGGATGGATCGTTTCCAGCATGGACGTTCGGCGCGCACTTTAGGACGTGAAAACGGCAATATCAACAGGCAATCCCGGGGTGCTCGTCGCCTGTCGCGGAGCTGCCGCTGTGATAACCGACTGATGTGCGCCCGGTAGGTTCCTGAAAAGGCCACCAGCGTAAAAAATTGTGGAATAGGTGGCGATCTGGCCGCGATCGGCTGACAGCTTCATTCTTTGCATGATGGCTCTGGTTTCGCTGCGAAAGGGCGGAGGAAACCCTGGGTGACCGTTTGTCGGGGTTTGAGACAGAGCGGCGAATGGTTACGGAGTGTTCAAATTTATGGCCACATGCTCAGCCCGGTTTTTACCGCAAAATTAGCCATAAATTTTTTGTTACGCAGAGCCCGTCGTGGCCATTGGTCGTGCAAGGGACATGTCGATTGCCGTCCTTGATGAGAAACATTACTATTCGCGACCTCATCTGCCTCCCTGACGACCCCGACCGTGTCCGGACCCAAAGGCTTCCTCGACCATTACCAAGAGCTGATCGGCACCTGGACGCGCAAACTGCGCAGTCGACAGCAGGCCGAGGACCTCACCCACGATGCTTTTGTCCGGGTGCTGGAAAACCCGCGCGAGCAGGTCGAACAGCCACGCGCCTATCTGCACCAGACCGCCCGTAACATCGCCGTCGACGGCTTTCGCCGCGAGGACCGGCGCCAGGCCCTGGAGCTTGAGACCTTCGCAGGGGGCATGGCCGCAGGGGACGACCCGGAAGCGTATGTACATGCCCTGGAACTGGCCGACAGCGTCGAGCGTGCGCTGGCCGAGCTGCCGCTGAATTGCCGCAGGGTGTTCATCTGGCAGAAGCTCGAAGGCCTGACCCAGGCCGAAATTGCCGAGCGCATGGGTTTGACCAAGAACATGGTCGAAAAGTATATGATCCGCACGCTCCGACATCTGCGTGAGCACCTGGATGTGTCGGCCAGATGAGTCAGGAGACCCCTTCGATGAAACAGCACGCGCCCGATCCCGTGGGCGAGCAGGCGGCCAGCTGGTTCGCCCGCGCCCAGGACGCGCCGCACGACAATGCCGTGCAGGCGGCGTTGCAGGCGTGGCTGGCGCAGCACCCCTCAAATCGGCAAGAGTACGAGCGCGTGGCGCAACTGTGGCGCGCCGCCGACTTCATTCCGCGTCAACGCCTCGAAGCGCTGTGCCAGCCCGAGCCGGTACGTCAGTTGCTGCGCCGCCGCCTGCTGCGCCAGGCATTGGCGGCCGGCGTGGCGGTGGTCGCGCTGGGGCTGGGCTGGACAGGTTGGCAGTATCAACAGCTCAACCATAAGGACACGTTGACTACGGCCCTGGGCGAGCGGCGTCAGGTCGAACTGCCGGACGGTTCACGGCTGGAGCTCAACAGTGCCACCCAGGTGCAGGTGATGTTCTCTGCGGGGCAGCGCCATGTGCGCCTGGGCGCGGGCGAGGCGATGTTCATCGTCGCCCATGACAGCGATCGTCCCTTCGTGGTGAGCACTGCCCAGGGCGATGTCACCGTCACCGGCACCCGCTTCGATGTACGCCAGGATCCGAACAGCACCCGCGTGGCGGTGGAGCAAGGTTCGGTGAAGGTACAGGGCGCGGGCGAGTCGCTGGCGCTGCTCACTGCGGGCCAGGGTTCGCATATCGATGCCCAGGGCAAGGTCGCCGCGCCCTATGCCATCGATGCCAACGCGGTGACCGCCTGGCGCCAGGGCAAGCTGGTATTCGACAACGCGCCGCTGAGCGATGTCGTGGCGGAAGTCTCGCGCTACCGTGCCCGGCCACTGCATGTGGCGCCCGGCAAGGCCGCCGCGCTGCGCCTGTCGAGCACCTTCAGCACTGACGACCCGGACGCCCTGTTGCGGGCCTTGCCGAGCATCCTGCCGGTGCGGGTGAAGACCCTTGCGGACGGCTCCAGCGAAATTGTTCTGAAATAGATTCAGGTTTTTTTCCGTTCGTTCGTCTTCCCCGCCAGCTGCAACTGCCAAGCATTTCCATTTGCGTGCGGTTGGCGTTTATCCCGACTCTCAGGACCCATCGAAGACGTGAACAACAATAATTCCCTTCTCCAGCTGCGCCGCCTGGCGCTGGCCCTGGCGGTCAGCGCCGCCGCCGGCAACAGCTACGCCGACAACATCCAGATCCAGGCCCAGCCATTGGCGGGCGCGCTCAAGCAATTGGGCCAGCAGACCAACCTGCAACTGTTCTTCAGTCCCGAGCTGGTGGATGGCAAGCAGGCCCCGGCGGTGTCCGGCAACCTGGCGCCGGAGCAGGCCCTGCAGCAACTGCTGCAAGGCAGCGGGCTGACCTTTGAGCAGTCCGCCGACACCGTGGTGGTCAAGCCGGCGCAGGCCGCTGGCACCCTGACCACCGGTAGCCTGGAGCTGGCGCCCACCGATATCAAGGTGGTCGGGGACTGGCTGGGCGACGCCGAGCAGAGCGTGGTGCAGAATCACCCGGGCGCGCGCACCGTGGTACGCCGTGAAGCGATGGTGGAGAAGGGCACGATGAACGTGCGTGACGCCCTGCGCGGTATCCCGGGCGTGCAGGTGCAGGATTCCAACGGCACCGGTGGCAGCGACCTGTCGCTGAATGTCGGCGTGCGTGGCCTGACGTCGCGCCTGTCGCCGCGTTCGACGGTGTTGATCGATGGCATCCCGGCAGCCTTCGCCCCCTACGGTCAACCACAGTTGTCGATGGCGCCGATCTCCTCGGGCAACCTCGACAGCATCGATGTGGTTCGTGGTGCAGGCTCGGTGCGCTATGGCCCGCAGAACGTCGGTGGGGTGATCAACTTCGTCACCCGGGCGATCCCCGAGAAGGCCAGCGGCGAGCTGTCCACCACCCTCGAGACTTCGCGCGATGGCGGCTGGAAGCACACCGAATCGGCCTTCGTCGGCGGCACCGCCGACAACGGCATGGGCGTGGCGTTGCTGTATACCGGCGTGAATGGCGATGGCTATCGCGAAAGCAACAACGACAACGATATCGACGACGTGATGCTCAAGACCCACTGGGCACCGACCGATGTCGACGAGTTCTGGCTCAATTTCCACTACTACGATGGCCGTGCCGACATGCCGGGCGGCCTGACCCAGGCCCAGTACGATCACAACCCGTACCAGTCGGTGCGCGACTACGACTACTTCAGCGGCCGGCGCAAGGACGTGTCGTTCAAGTGGCAGCGGCAGATCGACGATGCCACCCAGTTCGAGGTGCTGACTTACTACACCGACAGCTTCCGTGGCAGCGCCATCGCCGCCCGCGACCAGAAGACCCTGTCGTCGTATCCGCGCAACTACCACACCTTCGCCATCGAGCCACGCCTGTCGCGGATCTTCTTCGTCGGCCCGACCACCCAGGAAGTCAGCGTCGGGTATCGCTACCTGAAGGAAGCGATGCGCGAGCAGTCCACCCGCCTGGCGCTGGTCGACAACGTGCCGACCGTGACACCGACCTCCGACGGCCATGTGTTCCAGGACCGCAGCGGTGGCACCGAGGCCAGCGCCTACTACATCGACGACAAGATCGACGTCGGCAACTGGACCATCACCCCGGGTATCCGCTTCGAGCACATCAACACCGACTGGCGCGACCGACCGGTGCTGGACGCCAACTACCGCCCGGTGCTGGAGAAGAACCGCAGCATCACCAGCAACGAACCGCTGCCGGCACTTAGCGTGATGTACCACATGTCCGATGCCTGGAAGCTGTTCGCCAACTACGAGACCTCGTTCGGCAGCCTGCAGTACTTCCAGCTGGGCCAGGGCGGCGCCGGCGACAGCACGGCAAATGGCCTGGAGCCGGAGAAGGCGAAGACCTACGAAATTGGCACGCGCTATGACAATGGCAACTGGGCCGGTGAGCTGACAGCCTTCTACATCGACTTCGACGATGAGCTGCAGTACATCAGCAACGATGTCGGCTGGACCAACCTCGGGGCGACCAAGCACCAGGGTATCGAGGCCTCGGCGCGCTACGACCTGTCCGGCCTGGACCCACGACTGCAGGGGCTGTCGCTGAATGCCGGGTACACCTACACCCGTGCCACCTACGAGGGTGAGATCCCCAGCTTCAAGGGCCGTGACCTGCCGTTCTACTCGCGCCAGGTGGCCACCGCCGGTGTGCGCTACGAGGTCAACCGCTGGACCTGGAACCTGGATGCCTACGCCCAGTCGAAGCAGCGCGCGCCGGGCACCGGGATGAACGCCAATGGCAGTTTCAACGGCAACTACATCACCGAGCCAAGCGCCGACGGGCAGTATGGCGATATTCCGGGCTACGTCACCTGGCATGCCCGGGGGGGCTATGCGTTCGGGCCGCAGCTGTCGAACCTGAAGCTGGCCGCCGGGGTGAAGAACCTGTTCGACAAGCAGTATTTCACCCGCTCCAGCGACAACAACGCGGGGATCTATGTGGGTGAGCCGCGCACGTTCTATGTGCAGGCCAGTGTAGGGTTCTGATCCAAGATTGCCGGGGCGCAAAGCGCCCCCCGGCTTTCTATCAGGAGGTCACTGCCTCGGCCGGCGACACGATCGAGGTCTTCGCTCCGCGCGAGCGCCCAGAACTCAGGTACGCGGCAATCGACTCCTGCGTCACCTCGCCCAGGAACACCTGCTCGGCATCCAGCACCGGCAACCACGCCCGGTTGAACTCGTACATGCGCGACAGCAGGATGCGCAGGTGCTCATCGTGCGCCGCCGTGGCATTGAACGGACGCAGGAAATCCCCGCACGTGCCCTGCTGGCGGTGCATGTCGCGCCGGCGCACATAGCCCAGCGCGCGATTTTGCGCATCGGTCACCACCACATAACGGCGGTCATGCTCGTCCAGCAGCTCCAGCGCGTCGCCCACCGGTGTTTCCGGACTCAGCGACGGCGCGTTGTCCGCCGCATCCTCGGCGCGCACCAGCAGCAGGCGCTTGAGCGTGCTGTCCTGGCCGACGAAGTTGCTGACGAAATCGTCCACCGGGTGCGCCAGCAGGGTGTCCGGGTGATCCAGCTGCAACAGCTTGCCAGCGCGGAAGATGGCGATCTTGTCGCCCAGCTTGATGGCTTCGTCGATGTCATGGCTGACCATGATCACCGTCTTGTTCAGGGCCCGCTGCATCTCGAAGAACTCGTTCTGGATCATCTCGCGGTTGATCGGGTCGACCGCGCCGAACGGTTCGTCCATCAGCAGCACCGGGGCCTCGGCGGCCAGGGCGCGGATCACGCCGATGCGTTGTTGCTGGCCGCCGGACAGTTCACGCGGGTAGCGTTGCAGGTACTGCTTGGGCTCGAGCTTGATCATGTGCATCAGCTCGCGGGCGCGGTCATGGCATTTCTGCTTGTCCCAGCCGAGCAGGCGCGGCACCACGGTGATGTTCTCCTCGATGGTCATGTTGGGGAACAGGCCGATCTGCTGGATCACGTAGCCGATACGCCGGCGCAGCGTCACCTCGTCCAGGCCGGTGGTGTCCTCGCCATTGATGAACACTTGCCCGGAGGTCGGGGTAATCAGGCGGTTGATCATCTTCAGCGTGGTGCTCTTGCCGCAGCCGGAGGGGCCGAGGAACACGCAGATTTCGCCTTCGTTGACGGTGAGGCTTACCGAGTCGACGGCTTTGACGTCCTTGCCGTTGACGTTGAAGGTCTTGCTGAGGTTCTTCAGTTCGATCATGAGCGCAGTCCTTCTGGAGTCAGGGCACGTTGCAGGGCTTGCAGGAGCAGGTCGGCGATGATCGCCAGCAGGCTGACCAGCACCGCGCCGACCAGCAGCATCGACATGTCGCTGCGGCTGATGGAGGTGAGAATGAGCACGCCCAGGCCGCCGGCACCGATGGTCGCGGCGATGGTCATCACGCCGATGTTCATCACCACGGCGGTGCGCACACCGGCGAGGATCACCGGCACGGCGATGGGCAGCTCGACCATGCGCAGGCGCTGGCCGAAGGTCATGCCGATACCGCGGGCGGCTTCACGAATACCGGGCTCGACGTTGGTCAGGGCCAGGTAGGTGTTGCGCAGGATCGGCAGCAGTGAATAAAGGAACACCGCGGTGATTGCCGGCAGCGGCCCCAGGCCCTGGCCGAATTTCGAGTAGAACGGCAGCAGCAGGCCGAACAGGGCGATGGAGGGGATGGTCAGCAGCACCGTGGCGCTGGCCTGCAGGGGGCCGGCGAACACCGGGAAGCGGGTCATCAGGATGCCCAGCGGCACGCCGACAAGGATCGCCAGGCTTACCGCGATGCCGACCAGCATGATGTGCTGCCAGGTCAGTTGCAGGACCTGTGCCCAGTCGAGGTGGGCGAAGGTGTCGAGCAGGTTCATGGCTGTACCTCGCGGAGTGGGTGCTCACGCAGGAATGCGGCGGCTACCACCGTCGGGCTCTGGTGCTCGACATCGACCTTGGCGTTGAGCTGGCGCATGGTCTCGTCGTCCAGCTGTTGAGCCAGCGGTTTGAGCAGGGTGGCCAGCTGAGGGTGGGCGTCTAGGACGGCTTGGCGCAGTACCGGGGCGGCGGTGTAGTCGGGGAAGTAGTGCTTGTCGTCTTCCAGCAGCTTGAGGTCGAACGCGCTCAAGCGCCCGTCGGTGGTGTAGACCAGCCCGGCGAATACCTGATTGTTGCGCATGGCGGTGTACACCAGGCCGCCGTCCATCTGGCGGATGTTGCGCCGGTCCAGCGGCAGCTCGTACAGCTCGCGCAGGCCGACCAGGCCATCCGGGCGGTTGGCGAACTCGGTGTCCAGTGCCACCAGGTGGTTGCGGTCGGGTTCGTCACGCAGCACCTGGTTGAGGTCGCTGATCGAGTTGATCTGCGGATAGGCCTCGGCGACTGCCTTTGGCAGGCCCAGGGCGTAGGTGTTGCTGAACTTCGACGGAGTCAGCCAGACCAGGCCCTTCTTCGCGTCGAGTTCTTTCACTCGCGCATAGGTGGCTGCGGCGTCGGGCATGCGCTCGTCGATATGGTTGTACGAGACCAGCGATACGCCGGTGTATTCCCACATCAGGTCGAGCTGGCCGGTTTCCTGGGCCTGGCGGGCGATATTGCTGCCCAGGCCGGTGGTCACCCGCACATCGAAGCCGTTGGCGCGCAGATACTGGGCGGTGATCTCGGCGAGCACGGTCTGTTCGGTGAACACCCGGGCGCCGATGCGGATCTGTGGTTTTTCCGCTGCCTGGGCAACGCCTGCGCAAAGCAGGGCCGCGCCCAGGAACAAGGCGATGGTTTTCTTCATGCTTTGCCTCTTGTTATTGGGCCAGGCCACGTTCCAGCCAGCGCTTGCTGGAGAAACTCACCAACGCATCGAGCGCCAGGGCCAGCAGCGCCGTGCAGGCGGCGCCGAGCAGCAGCTGCGGCTGGTTGTTCAGGGCGATGCCGGGGAAGATCAGGCTGCCCAGACTGTTGGCGCCGATCAGGAACGCCAGGGGCGCGGTGCCCACGTTCAAGGCCAGGGCCACGCGCACGCCGCCGACGATGATCGGCACGGCATTGGGTAGCTCGACCTGCCATAACTGCTGGCGCGCGGTCATGCCGATGCCGGTGGCGGCTTCCTTGAGCGAGGCGGGGACGTTTTTCAGGCCCTCGTAGGTGTTGCGCACGATGGGCAGGAGGGAGGCGAGGAACAGTGCGAAGATCGCAGGACCTGCGCCGATGCCCAGGATACTCAGGGCAATGGCCAGGACGGCCAGGGGAGGAATGGTGTTGCCAACGTTGAACAGCTGCATGAAGCGCTCGGCCTTGTCGACCCGGTGCGGTCGACTCAAGGCAATGCCGGCGGGGATGCCCACGGCCAGCGCCGCCGCCATCGAAGCCAGCACCAGGACCAGGTGCGCTTGCAGGTAGAACCCAAGATCGTCGCGGTAGCGGGCGATCGTGTCGATGCCGATCCAGTGGACCAGCAGGGCCAGGATGACGAGCACGGCGGCCCATCCCAACAGCCCTTTTCCGTAGCGTGCAGCCACAGGCGGACTCCTTTTTTATAGTCGGCGATCACACCCCCGTGCGGCCGGCCATTCCTGGCGGCGGGCAGCGTGGTCGCGAGTAGCAGCCCGATGCGCGGCATCAGGCCATGAGCCGAACCCCGTCGGGCTCGTGAAGCAGGTGAAACCAGCCCTGAACCGAAGCGGGTTGCAGGGGAGTGGACGTCTCCGTGGGCGTAAAGGTTCCCATCTGGGGCGGCATTTGGCCAGTGTTAATCACTGGGCTCTAGGAATTTTTACGCGAAAAAAAAGCGCGGATATTACGTGGAGGCGTTGAAGTACCTGCTATCGAGGCGTTTGCCGACGCGACGTTGGATGGCCCTGGGCTAGGCGATGTATGCGTGGCTGTCGTGATTCCTCGAATGCCATGTTCGGGCCGCCTTTCGTATCTTCGGTTTTGGCCCGCGCCCCGACTTCAGGTATGATATCGCCCCTTTTTGAATCCCCAGTCAGGCGATTTCCCATGACCAACCAGGCCGCCGAAGTCGCGAAGCGCCGCACTTTCGCAATCATTTCCCACCCCGACGCCGGTAAGACCACCATCACCGAGAAGCTCCTGCTGATGGGCAAGGCCATTGCCGTCGCCGGTACCGTGAAGTCGCGCAAGTCCGACCGCCACGCCACCTCCGACTGGATGGAAATGGAGAAACAGCGCGGCATCTCCATCACCACCTCGGTGATGCAGTTCCCCTACCGCGAGCACATGATCAACCTGCTCGACACCCCCGGCCACGAAGACTTCTCGGAAGACACCTACCGCACCCTGACCGCGGTGGACTCGGCGCTGATGGTGCTCGACGGCGGTAAAGGCGTCGAGCCGCGCACTATTGCCCTGATGGATGTGTGCCGCCTGCGCGACACGCCGATCGTCAGCTTCATCAACAAACTCGACCGTGACATCCGCGACCCGATCGAACTGCTCGACGAAATCGAGGCGGTGCTGAAGATCAAGGCCGCGCCGATCACCTGGCCGATCGGTTGCTACCGCGACTTCAAGGGCGTGTATCACCTGGCCGGCGACTACATCATCGTCTACACCCCGGGGCATGGCCACGAGCGCACCGAGGCGAAGATCATCGAGAAGCTCGACTCCGATGAAGCCCGCGCTCACCTGGGTGACGAGTACGACCGCTTCCTCGAACAACTCGAGCTGGTGCAGGGCGCCTGCCACGAGTTCGACCAGGACGCGTTCATCAACGGCCAGCTGACCCCGGTGTTTTTCGGGACCGCATTGGGCAACTTCGGTGTCGACCATGTGCTCGACGCGGTTGTCGACTGGGCGCCGCGCCCACTGGCCCGTGTCGCCCACGAGCGCACCGTGGAACCGGTGGAAGAGAAATTCACCGGCTTCGTGTTCAAGATCCAGGCGAACATGGACCCGAAACACCGTGACCGTATCGCCTTCATGCGCATCTGCTCGGGCAAGTACGAGAAGGGCATGAAGATGCGCCACGTGCGTACTGGCAAGGACGTGCGCATCGGCGATGCCCTGACCTTCTTCTCCTCCGAGCGCGAGCAGCTGGAAGAGGCCTATGCCGGCGACATCATCGGCCTGCACAACCACGGCACCATCCAGATCGGCGACACCTTCACCGAAGGCGAGGCGCTGGGCTTCACCGGCATCCCGCACTTCGCCCCTGAGCTGTTCCGCCGCGTGCGCCTGAAGGACCCGCTGAAATCCAAGCAGCTGCGCCAGGGCCTGCAGCAGCTGGCCGAAGAGGGCGCGACACAGGTGTTCTTCCCCGAGCGCAGCAACGACATCATCCTCGGCGCGGTCGGTGTGCTGCAGTTCGACGTGGTCGCCAGCCGCCTGAAGGAAGAGTACAAGGTCGAGTGCGCCTATGAGCCGATCACCGTCTGGTCGGCGCGCTGGATCAGCTGCGACGACAAGAAGAAGCTCGAGGAATTCCAGAACAAGGCGGTGGAGAACCTGGCCATCGACGGCGGTGGTCACCTGACCTACCTGGCCCCGACCCGGGTCAACCTGGCGCTGATGGAAGAGCGCTGGCCGGATGTGAAATTCCGCGCGACTCGCGAGCACCACTAAGAGCAGCTGCAAGCTTCAAGCTGCGAGCGTCAAGAAGAGGCGGGCCCGGAAAGGCCCGCCTTTTTCTTGTCGCTTGCAGCTTCAAGCTTGTAACTGACGTATGTCAGTTGCCGGCTTTTATGCTGGTCCAGATCCGCGTCCTGATGCGGTCGATCTTCGCCGGCATTGCTTCCAGCGCATACAACTTGCCCATCACGTCGTCACTCGGGTAGATCATCGTGTTGCCCTTCAGCGCCGGGTCCACCAGCGCATCCGCCTGCTGGTTGCCATTGGCGTACTGCACGAAGTTGCTGATGTTGGCCATCACTTCCGGCTGCAACAGGTAGTTCATGTACGCATACCCGGCCTTCTCGTCAGGTGCATCGGCCGGCATGGCCACCATGTCGAACCACATCGGCGCGCCTTCCTTCGGGATCGAGTAGCCCACCTTCACCCCGTTCTTGGCCTCCTCGGCACGGTTCTTCGCCTGCAGCACGTCGCCTGAGAAACCCACCACCAGGCACACGTCGCCATTGGCCAGGTCGCCGGTGTACTTCGAGGAATGGAAGTAGCTGATATACGGGCGCACCTGCATCAGCAACGCCTTGGCCTTGTCGTAGTCCGCCGGGTTCTGGCTGTGGTGGGGCAGGCCCAGGTAGTGCAGGGCGATCGGCAGCAGCTCGGGGCCGTTGTCCAGCACCGCCACGCCGCAGCTCTTGAGCTTGGCGAGGTATTCGGGCTTGAAGAACAGGTCCCACGAATCGATGGGCGCATTGTCGCCGAGCACCGCCTTGACCTTGTCGATGTTGTAGCCAATGCCGGTGCTGCCCCACAGGTACGGGAAGCCGTACTGGTTGCCCGGGTCGTTGACCTCCAGGGCCTTGAGCAGCACCGGGTTGAGGTTCTTCCAGTTGGGCAGTTGCGACTTGTCCAGCTGCTTCAGGGCCTTGCCCTGGATCTGCCGGGCCATGAAGTGGTTGGAGGGGAACACCACGTCGTAGCCGGAGTTGCCGGTCATCAGCTTGCCGTCGAGGGTCTCATTGCTGTCGAACACATCGTAGGTGGGATTGATGCCGGTGGTTTGCTGGAAGTGCTTCAGGGTGTCCGGGGCGATATAGCTCGACCAGTTATAGATCTTCACCGAGTCGGCGGCACTGGCCACGCAGGCGGCCAGCATCAGGGGAGCGAGAAGGAGAGTGCGCATGTCGGGGTTACCTTGCTTTGTCTGTTGTTATCGAAGGCAGGCGATCAGCGGATCAGAAAATGAGGACGTAGGTCTTGCGCACGGTCTCCTGGATATCCCAGGTGCCGAGGCTGTTGGCCGGTAGCATCAGTGCGTCTCCGGCTTCTATGACCAGGGGCTCGCCACCGTCGGGGGTGAAGGTGCAGCGGCCCTTGATGAAATGGCAGAACTCCTGCTGCACGATCTGCCGCCGCCAGCGCCCCGGGGTGCATTCCCAGATACCGGTCTCGACGCCGTCGTTGCGTTCGACGCAGGTGACCGAAGTCACTGCGACCGGCTCGCCGAGGGGCATGGCGACCGGGGTGCTGCTGTCCAGGATGGCGCTGTCGGTGTGCTTGAACTGGGTGATGCTCATGACCAGTGGATCCTGTGTGGTGGTGAGGGGAAGTCAGTGCATGAAGCCTTCCATGAAGTCGGCCAGCCCACTGGCCAGGCGTCGCCGCCAGGGCGCGCTGGCGGGGTTGGCGAGGGTCCGGTCCTCGTGGACGAAACTCTGGATGATCGCGTTGTAGCCCAGCCAGCGGCACGGCTCGGGTGGCCAGCTGGCCAGGCTCGACAGCGGGCGGTTGTCGTGCACCCAGGGCTGCGCGGTCAGTTCGTTGTGCTGACCGAGGATCAGCGCGGCCAGGGTGCGTCCACCTAGGTTGGTGGCGCCGACACCCTCGCCGCCATAACCGCCGGCCAGGGCGATGCCGCGCTGGCGGTCGCAGAGCATGTGGGGGCGGAAACGCCGGGCCATGCCGAGGTTGCCGCCCCAGGAGTGGGTGATGCGTACGTGCTTGAGCTGTGGGAACAGTTCGCCGAACAGGTAGCGGCGCAGCTCCACCTCGTCGGTGGTCAGGGTGAAATCCTCGCGCAGACGGCCTCCGAAGCGATAGCCGCCGCGGGCACCGAACACCAGGCGGTTGTCGGCGCTGCGCTGGCCATAGGTGACCTGGCGGCTGTTTTCGCTGAAGGCCTGGCCCTGGCCCAGGCCGATCTGCTCCCAGGTCGACTCCGGCAGCGGCTCGGTGGCCACCAGCAGGCTCTGTACCGGCAGCTGGTGCCGCCCGAGCGGTGGCAGGCTGGCGGCGTAGCCTTCCACGGCCGGCACCACCCATTGGCTGCGGATGCGTGCCAACGGGGTGCGCACTTCGCCGGTCTGCCAGTCTATGGCTGGGGTGTTCTCGTAGATCGGCACGCCCATGGCCTCGACCGTCCGTGCCAGGCCACGCACTAGCCTCGCCGGTTGAATGGTGGCGACGTGCGGGCTGTAGAGGGCGCCGTAGGGGTTGCTTACCTTCAGCTGGGCATCCAGCTGTTCCGGACGAAGCCAGCGGTAGTCGTCTTCATTCATGCCCTGGCGGTAGAGGTCGTCGAGCCAGGCGCGCAGGTTGCGTTCCTGTTCCGGGTAGCGGGCGGCGCAGTAGAGCACGCCGCCTTTGCGGTAGTCGCAGGCGATGCCTTCGCGCAGCAGCACGTCGTGGACTTCGTCGGGGATGCCGTGCAGCAGGTCGATGCTTTCACGCCGTTGCTGCGGCGAGAGCGTGGCCAGCAGGCGGTCCTCGCCCAGCAGGTTGCCCATCAGCCAGCCGCCATTGCGTCCGGAGGCGCCGAAGCCGGCGATGTTGGCCTCGATCACCGCGATGTTCAGCTGCGGCGCCTGGCGCTTGAGGTAGTAGGCGGTCCACAGTCCGGTATAGCCGGCGCCGATGATGCACACGTCGAGGTCCAGGTCCTGGCGCAGGGCCGGGCGCGCGCACAACGGCTCGTCGAGCTGGTCCATCCACAGGCTGATCGTGCGCAGGGGTTGCATCGGGTCGGGCTCCACATCCGTTCAAGGTATGTGGACGATCCTAGTGAAGCGTGGTGAGGGCTGTCTTACGTGCGTGCACGCAGGGAAATTTGCTTGAGGTAGGCCTTGGGCGACAGGCCGGTGTGCTCGCGAAAGCACTTGTAGAACGCCGACAGCGAATTGAAACCGGCGTTGAACGCCAGGTCATCGACGGGCGCCGTAGCGCAGCTATTGTCCAACCGGCTCAGCAGGTGCTGCAGGCGGGCCTGGTTGACGTAGCGGTAGAAGCTCTGGCCAAGCACCTGGTTGAGGAGGTAGGAAATCTGGTTGCGGCTGTAGCCGCTTTCGTCGGCGACCTGCTGCAGGTCCAGTTCAGGGTCAAGGTAGGGGCGTTGGGCCTGGAAGTAGTGCTCCAGGTCCTGGGCCATGGTCGACAGCTGGCGTGGCGACAGGCCAAGCCGGCTGGTGGCAGGGCGCGGACCACCGGCGGGCCTGCCCTTGGCATCGCCGCGCACCAGCGTGGCGTATTCGTTGACCTGCCAGATCAGCCCGTCCCTGACCGTGATCGCCTCGCTGGACTGGAACGCCACCAGGCCGTCGCCGCCTTGTACGGTGACCTGGTACTGGATGAACGCGGTGCAGCCATCGACGCGGATGCGGTCGCTGTGGACGATGTCCTCCCCGGCCTCGTGGGGCAGGCTGGCGCGCACGTAGTCGCGCAGCTGGCTGAAACCGAGCACGCGGTTCTGGAAGAAGTCGTGGTACTGGATATCCGGGTGGTACAGGGCCATCACCCCGTCCAGGTCGCGATGCTTCCAGCACAGGTGGTAGCGCATGACGGTGGCGGCGGTGAGCGGGGTCTGCTCAGGGCCGTCGGGGACGGTGGTGATAGACATGCCGTGGATGGTGCCTCGCCGCGTCCCGGTCTGACAAGAACCAGCCCGTGTGCACAGGTCGCAGCCAGGGTTGCAGAAGGCCCTGCCGTTTCCGACCCGATCTGGCATTTTGCATGATGTTCAGATGTTGCCTACAAGCCAACCGCCTGATTTATAAAGAAGTCATGTTTTGACACAAAGTGGCACAGCCCCTGCACTGCCTTACCCGAGAAAGGACCTCCCCCTCAGATAAAGGCGTCGAATCATGATCACACCTGCCGACTACCCCACCAACGACCCCAATCGCTCCGGTGTTTCCTGGGCCGCGATATTCGCTGGCGCAGCAGCGGCGGCGGCCTTGTCCCTGATCCTGGTGGTACTGGGAACAGGGTTGGGCCTGGCCGCTACCTCGCCTTGGGCCGACGAAGGCGCCAGCGCCAAGGCGCTTGGGATTTCCACCATCATCTGGCTACTGATCACACAGATACTGGCCTCGGGCCTAGGTGGTTACATCGCCGGTCGCCTGCGGATGAAATGGGCCAACCTGCACGGTGATGAAGTGTATTTCCGGGACACTGCACATGGCTTCCTGGCGTGGGCGGTTGCCACGCTCGTGGCGGCCATGCTGGTGCTCGGTACTGCTGGCAACTTGCTGGGCGCCGGCGCCACCGCTGTGTCCGGAGCGGCTACAACTGCCGCTGCGGGCGTGGCTGGCAGCGACAGCCAGGGCAAGGACCCGATGGGCTACTTCGTCGATAGCCTGTTCCGTGCTCAAGGCCCGGTGGCGGTCAGTGACGACGCTGCAAATGGTGTGGCAGCGCGTATTCTGACCCGCTCGCTGGCTCAGGGCGGCACGCTTGCGCCGGAGGACCGGACCTACCTGGCCCAGGTGGTGGCCCAGCGCACTCGCCTGACCCAGCCCGAGGCCGAAGCACGCGTTGATCAGGTCTATGCGCAACTGCAGCAAGCCAAGGTCGAAGCCAAGCAAGCTGCGGATGCTGCGACAAAGGCTGCGGCCTGGACCGCGTTGTGGACCTTCGTCGCCCTGCTTTGCGGCGCCTTCTTCGCCAGCCTGGCGGCACTCTTCGGTGGCCGGCAGCGTGATCGGGTTCAGTGGCTCGAAGCCAGTCAAGCAGACTACAACTTGCGCCACGCCTCCGCACCGATTCGATAACCCGCACAGGAACAAGGAGAAACATCATGCGCTCATTATTGCTGTGGATGCTCGGGGTACCTATTCCGGTGATCATCCTGATTGCACTGTTCATGCACTGAGAAATGAAAACGCCGCCCCCGAAGGGCGGCGTTTTCATTGGCGCATAACGCTACAGGAACTGCTCGGCGTAGTGGCAGGCCACCTGCCGCGTGCTCACTTTGCGCAACGCTGGGACTTCCTTGGCGCATCGTTCGGTGGCATACGGGCAACGTTTGTGGAAGGCACAGCCATCCGGCGGGTTCAACGGATTGGGCAGCTCACCGGCAATGCGGATCTTCGGTTTCAGCGGATCTGGATGGATCGCCGGGGTCGCAGACAACAGCGCCTGTGTATATGGGTGCAGCGGCTTGTCGTAGATGTCCTGCTTGGGCCCCATCTCCGCTGGCCGACCGAGGTACATGACCAGCACCTGGTCCGCCACATGGCGCACCACCGCCAGGTTGTGGGAGATGAATACGTAGGCGGTGTTGAACTCCTTTTGCAGGTCCATGAACAGGTTCAACACCTGGGCCTGGATTGACACGTCCAGCGCCGAGGTCGGCTCGTCGGCCACCAGTACCTTGGGTTGCAGCATCATCGCCCGGGCCAGGGCGATGCGCTGGCGTTGACCGCCAGAGAACATGTGCGGATAACGCTGGTAGTGCTCGGGGCGCAGGCCCACCTGCTCCATCATCTTCTGCACTTTCTCGCGGCGTTCCGCCTTGCTCAGCGAGGTATTGATCAGCAGCGGTTCGGCCAGCTGGTCGCCGATCTTCTGCCGTGGGTTGAGCGAGGCATACGGGCTCTGGAACACCATCTGCACGTCACGGCGCAGCTGTTTGCGCTGGTCCTTGCTGGCGCCCTTTACCTCCTGGCCGGCGATCTGCAGCGAACCGGAGGAAGGCTCCTCGATCAGGGTCAGGGCCCGCGCCAAGGTCGACTTGCCGCAACCGGATTCACCGACCACGGCCAGGGTCTTGCCGGCCTCCAGTTCGAACGACACGCCATTGAGCGCCCGCACCAGCGCATGGCCCTTGAACAGGCCGCGGGAGACTTCGTAGTGGCGGGTCAGCTCACGAGCGGAAAGTACGACGGCCATCACGCCACCTCCTGGTTCAGCGGATAGAAGCAACGCACCAGGCTGTGGGCCTGGGGATCGAGGGGCGGGCGCTGCCGGCGGCAGTTTTCCTGCACATAGGGGCAGCGCGGCGACAGCAGGCAGCCTTGTGGGCGGTCATAGCGGCCGGGGACGATACCAGGCAGGGTGGCCAGGCGTTCGGCGCCGATGCTGTGTTCGGGAATGGCCGCCAGCAGCGCTTCGCTGTAAGGGTGGGCGGGTACGTCGAACAGCTCGGGCACCTGGCCTACTTCGACTGCTTGCCCTGCGTACATCACACACACGCGCTTGGCGGTTTCGGCGACCACGGCCAGGTCGTGGGTGATCAGAATGAGCGCCATGTTGCGCTCTTTCTGCAGGTTGACCAGCAGCTCCATGATCTGCGCCTGGATGGTCACATCCAGCGCGGTCGTGGGTTCATCGGCGATCAGCAGTTTCGGCTCGCCGGCGATGGCCATGGCGATGGCCACGCGCTGGCTCATGCCGCCGGACAGTTGGTGCGGGTAGGCGTCGAGGCGGCTTTCGGCAGCCGGGATCTCGACCTTCTTCAGCAGTTCCAGGGCGCGCTGGCGCGCAGCCTTGCCCTTGAGGCCGAGGTGCTGGCGCAGCACTTCCTCGATCTGGTAGCCCACGGTGTAGCTGGGGTTGAGCGCGGTCATCGGGTCCTGGAAGACCATCGCGATGTCCTTGCCCACCACCTTGCGGCGCTGGCGGCCGCTGAGCTTGAGCATATTGGTGCCGGCGAAGTCGAGCACGTCCGCGGTGATGCGCCCGGGGGCTTCGATCAGCCCCATCAGCGCCATCATGGTCACCGACTTGCCCGAGCCAGATTCGCCGACGATGGCGAGGATCTCGCCGGCATCCACGCTCAGGTCGAGGCCGTCCACCACAGGCACGGCATTGGCGTCGCCGAAGCGCACGTTCAGGTTGTTGATCTGCAACAGTGACATGGCGATCTCCTCAGGCGGCGTTCTTGAGTTTCGGGTCCAGCGCATCGCGCAGGCCGTCGCCCATCAGGTTGATTGCCAGCACACTGAGCAAAATGGTCAGGCCGGGCAGGCTAACCACCCACCAGGCGCGTTCGATGTAGTCGCGAGCTGAGGCCAGCATGGTGCCCCACTCGGGGGTTGGCGGCTGCACACCGAGGCCGAGGAAGCCCAGGGCTGCGGCGTCGAGGATCGCCGAGGAGAAGCTCAGGGTAGCCTGCACGATCAGCGGCGCCATGCAGTTGGGCAGCACGGTGACGAACATCAGTCGCGGCAGGCCGGCACCGGCCAGGCGCGCGGCGGTGACGTAGTCACGGTTCAGTTCGCCCATCACCGCGGCGCGGGTCAGGCGCACGTAGGACGGCAGCGAGACGATGGCGATGGCGATCACGGTGTTGATCAGGCCTGGGCCGAGGATGGCGACGATGGCCACGGCCAGCAGCAGCGAGGGCAGGGCCAGCATCACGTCCATCAGACGCATGATCGAGGGGCCGAGGATCTGCGGGAAGAAGCCGGCAAACAGGCCCAGCAGGATACCCGGGATCAGCGACATCACCACCGACGACAGGCCGATCAGCAGCGACAGTCGAGCGCCCTGGATTAGCCGCGAGAGCAGATCGCGGCCCAGCTCATCAGTGCCGAGGATGAATTGCCAGGTACCGCCTTCGAGCCACACTGGCGGCGTGAGCAGGAAGTCGCGGTATTGCTCGCTGGGGTTGTGCGGCGCCACCCAGGGGGCGAACAGGGCGCAGAACACCACCAGGCACATGAACGCCAGGCCGGCCACCGCACCTTTGTTGCGCGAGAAGGCCTGCCAGAATTCTTTGTATGGCGAAGGGTAGAGCAAGCTTTGGTCGACCGCGCTGGGCGGGGTGACGGATTTTGGAATGGGGCTGGTCATGGCGTAGTCCTCAGCGCTGATGACGGATGCGTGGGTTGGCCAGGCCGTAGAGGATGTCCACGACGAAGTTGACCAGGATCACCAGGCAGGCGATCAACAGGATGCCGTTCTGGACCACGGGGTAGTCACGGGCACCGATGGCTTCGATCAGCCATTTACCGATGCCCGGCCAGGAGAAGATGGTTTCGGTGAGCACGGCGCCGGCCAGCAGCGTGCCGACCTGCAGGCCGAACACAGTGAGTACCGGGATCAGCGCGTTGCGCAGGCCGTGGATGAACACCACGCGCGACGGCGACAGGCCCTTGGCGCGGGCGGTACGGATGTAGTCCTCGCGCAGCACTTCGAGCATCGACGAACGGGTCATGCGGGCGATCACCGCCAGCGGGATGGTGCCCAGCACTATGGCCGGCAGGATCAGGTGCATCAGCGCATCCTTGAACGCGCCTTCCTCGTCGCTGAGCAGGGTGTCGATTAACATGAAGCCGGTTTTCGGCTCGATGTCGTAGAGCAGGTCGATGCGCCCGGAGACCGGCGTCCAGCCCAGGCTCACCGAGAAGAACATGATCAGGATCAGGCCCCACCAGAAGATCGGCATCGAGTAGCCGGCCAGGGAGATGCCCATCACCCCGTGGTCGAACAGCGAGCCGCGCTTGAGCGCGGCGATCACCCCGGCCAGCAGGCCGATGACCCCGGCGAACAGCAGGGCGGCCATGGCCAGCTCCAGGGTTGCCGGGAACAGGGTGAGGAATTCGTTCCATACGCTTTCACGGGTGCGCAGGGATTCGCCCAGGTCGCCCTGGGCGAGCTTGCCGACATAGTCCAGGTACTGGGCCGGCAGTGGCTTGTTCAGGCCCAGGCGCTCCATGGCCTGGGCATGCATTTCGGGGTCCACCCGGCGTTCGCCCATCATCACTTCGACGGGGTCGCCGGGGATTAGGCGTATGAGCGCGAAGGTCAGCAGGGTGATACCGAAGAAGGTCGGAATCAGCAGACCCAGGCGTCGGGCAATAAAACTCAACATTGTCAGGGGTACCTCATCAGCCGGAAACGGCGTGCCGCCGGGGCCTCTTGCACAAGGTCCGGCGGCTGTTGTTGTTCTACTTCACCTGGGTGGTGGCGAAGTTGTTGTTGGTCAGTGGGTTGATCACATAGCCTTCGACGTTCTCGCGCATGGCGGTGAACATCTTCGGGTGGGCCATGCTGATCCACGGTTGGTCTTCATCGTACACCGCCAAGGCCTCGTTATAGAGCCTGGCGCGTTCGTCGTTGTCGATCACTTCGCGGGCGCGGGTGATCAGGTCCTGGAATTTCTGGTTGCACCAGCGCGCATAGTTCTCGCCGCTTTTCACCGCGTCACAGCTGAGCATCGGCGTGAGGAAGTTGTCCGGGTCGCCGTTGTCGCCGGCCCAGCCCGCCGACACCAGGTCGGCCTCGCCCTTCTTGGCGCGACGCAGCATCTCGGCCCATTCCATCACGCGGATGTCGAGCTTGATGCCGATCTTGGCCAGATCCGACTGCAGCATTTCGGCGGACAGGCGCGGGTTGGGGTTGGTCGGGCCACCGCCGTTGCGGGTGAACAAGGTGATCACCGTGCCCTCCGGCACGCCGGCTTCCTTGAGCAGGGCGCGGGCCTTGTCGAGGTCATGGGGTGGGTTCTTGTTGTCGGTGTTGTAGCCGATCATGGTCGGTGGATACGGGTTGACCCCAACCAGGGCGTTGCCCTTGCCGAACAGCTGGTCGACGTGGGTCTGGCGGTCGAAGGCCATGTCGATTGCCTTGCGCACGCGCACATCGCTCAGGTATTTGTGCTGGGTGTTCATCGAGATGTAGCCGGTAACCAATGCTTCGATCTCGGCGACCTTGAGTTTCGGGTCGGTCTTGATCCCCGGCACGTCGTCAGGCTTGGGATAGAGGGCAATCTGGCATTCGTTGGCGCGCAGTTTCTGCAGGCGCACGTTGCTGTCGGTGGCGATGGCGAAGATCAGCGCATCGGCAGGTGGCTTGCCACGGAAGTAGTCCGGGTTGGCCTTGTAGCGGACGTTGGCGTCCTTGTTGTAACGCTGGAACACGAACGGGCCGGTGCCGACCGGCTTGCTGTTGAGATCGCCGGTCTTGCCGGCCTTGAGCAACTGGTCGCCGTACTCGGCGGAGTAGATCGAGGTGAAGGCCATGGCCAGGTCGCGCAGGAAGGGCGCTTCCGGGCGGGTCAGGGTGATCACCACGGTGTGATCGTCGGTCTTCTCGACCGACTTGAGCAGGTCCTTGAAGGCCATGCTCTCGAAGTAGGGATAGCCGACGCTGGTCTTGTCGTGCCACGGATGGTCTTTCTTCAACTGACGGTTCAAGCTCCACAGCACGTCATCGGCGTTGAAGTCGCGGGTGGGCTTGAAGTAGTCGGTGGTGTGGAACTTGACGCCTTCGCGCAGGTGGAAGGTGTAGACCAGGCCGTCGGGGCTGACGTCCCAGTTGGTGGCCAGGGCCGGCTGGATCTCGGTGGTGCCGGGCTTGAAGTCGACCAGGCGGTTGAAGATGGCCTCGGCCGTGGCATCGGCGGTGACGGCGGTGGTGTACTGGACGATGTCGAAGCCTTCCGGGCTGGCTTCGGTGCACACCACCAGCGGCTTGGCCGCCAGATTCGATGCGGCGCCCAGGATGACGGCTGCCAGGGCAGCACGTAGCGGTAGCAATTTCATGGAACCTCCCTGCAGTGCTAGTTCCAGCGTAGCCGCCACGGCCCGTGGGGAGGCGGGCCGTGGCGCCAACGGTCAGAGGATGTTGAACGGAATGGTGGTGACGACGCGGAACTCGTCGAGACTGCCGTCGCTCTGCGCCTTGCTGGCACGGTGGGCGGTATAGGTAGCGCGGATGGTGGTGTCCTTCAGCATGCCGCTCTGCACCGCGTAGCTGGTGCCGATGCCCCACTCGTAGTGGTTCTCGCCGTCCTGGCCGCGCACGTCATAGGCGGTGCCCTTGTAGTGGGTACCGTCGATATCCCAGCCGCGGGCGTTGTAGACGTTGAACTTCAGGCCCGGCACGCCATACGGCGCCATGTTCAGCACATAGCTGATCTGCAGGGATTTCTCGTTCGGGCCGTTGAAGTCCGACAGCAGGGAGTTGGCCAGGTAGATGCCGTTGGTCTCGTGCAGGTAGTCGAAGTACTCGTTACCGTTGACCTGCTGCCAGGAGGCGGTGAGGGTGTGGGCCTGGTGGGTCAGGCCGAACGACAGGCTGTAGGTGTCGTTGTCGATCTCGCCCATCTTCTTGCTGCCTTCGTCCACGGTCTTGTAGTAGTTAAGACCGGTGGTCAGGCTCAGCACCGCGCTGTCGCCCAGCACGTGGTTGGCGCCGAAGTAGTACTGGTTCCAGAAGTCCTCGACCTTGGTGGCGTAAAGGCTGGTGGTCAGGCTCTTGAGCGGCTGGTAGTTGATGCCGACGGTGCTGGCGCGGTCGGTTTCCCTGCCGTTGCCGTATTCGCTGCGGAACTTGCTCAGGCTCTGCTCGGTACGCGGCGAAACGCGGTCGAAGGTACCCACGTCGAACGACAGGTTCTCGAACTCGGCGCTGTGCAGGAACGCGCCCTGGAAGCTAGATGGCAAGGCACGGTTACCGATGTAGGCGATCATCGGCGTGTCGACCGACTGACGACCGACGGTCAGCGTGGTGTTGGAGATGCGCGCCTTGACATTGCCCAGGCCCATCTTGCTCCACTGGCCGATCGGGTCGCCGTCGCTGTGGGTCAGGGTGCGGTTGTTCGGGCCGGCCACGGCGGCGCGGCCCTGCTCGAGGGCGATGGCATTGTAGGCCGCGGCCTCGACGGCGAAGCCCACGGTACCTTCGGTGAAGCCCGAGCTGTAGTTGAGGATGGTGCCCTGCACCCAGTTGTCGCGGCTGTGGGTGTCGTGGCGGGTGCCGTCGCCCTTGGTGTATTTCCACAGCGGCGCGCGGGTGGCGCGTTCGCGGGCATACCAGTTGCGGGTGCTGCCGGTCAGACTCTGGCCATCGATGAAGCCTTTGGCCTCGGCCTGTTCACTGCTGGACTTGAGCGCGAACGGCACGAAGTCCTGGCTTGCGGGTTCGGCCTGGGCGAGGGCGCAGAAGGCGCCGACGGACAAGGCCAGTGCGGTGGTGGTGGTACGAATCAACATGAAAGCTCCCTGATATTTTTCTAGTTATCACCCGACCTTGTGGGCCGGGCTTGTCACGGTGACGCGGTACTGCAGTGTCTGCCTGGGGGTTGCCAGGCAAATCCGGGCTGCACGCCGTCGCGGGAGTGGGTCGCACTCCCGGCCGGGCGTTGCAGGGTCAATCGATGCTGACGCCGGAGAAAACGTTGCGTCCGAAGGGGCTGACCTTGAAGTCTTTCACGCTGATGCTCAGCGGCTGGTTGACCGTGGAGTGCGCAACCGGGGTAATCGGCACCTGTTGCTTGAGACGTTGCTGGGCTTGTTCGTAGAGGCTGGTGCGCTGGTCGCGGTCGGTGACCTGCTTGGCTTTTTTCACCAGTGCGTCGTATTGCGAATCGCACCACAAGGAGTAGTTATTGCTGCCGATGGCGTCGCAGCTGAACAGGGTGCCGAGCCAGTTGTCCGGATCACCGTTGTCGCCGGTCCAGCCGATCAGGGCGATGTCATGCTCGCCGTTCTTCATGCGCTTGAGGTATTCACCCCATTCGTAGCTGACGATGCGCACCTTGAAGCCGAGCTTGCTCCAGTCGGACTGGAGCATTTCGGCCATGAGCTTGGCGTTGGGGTTGTAGGGGCGTTGTACCGGCATGGCCCACAGGGTGATCTCGGTACCTTCCTTGACCCCGGCCTGCTTCAGCAGTTGCTTGGCCTTTTCCGGGTCGAACGGGGCGTCCTTGATCGATTTGTCGTAGGACCATTGGGTCGGCGGCATGGCGTTGACGGCGGTCTGGCCGGCATCCTGGTAGACCGCCTGGATGATTGCCTGCTTGTTCACTGCCATGTCCATGGCCTGGCGCACCTCCAGCCGGTCGAAGGGTGGGTGCTGGGTGTTGTAGGCGATGTAGCCAAGGTTGAAACCGGGTTGTGTCATCACCTGCAGCTTGCCGTCTGCCTTGAGCGCGGGCAGGTCGGCCGGGCGCGGGTGCAGGGTGATCTGGCATTCGTTGCGGCGCAGCTTCTGGATGCGCACCGAGGGGTCGACGTTGATCGAGAACACCAGGTTGTCGATCTTCACCCGGTCCGGCGCCCAGTATTCCTTGTTGCCCTTGAAGCGAATCTGCGAATCCTTCTGGTAGCGCTGGAACACGAACGGACCGGTGCCGATCGGCTTCTGGTTGATATCGCTGGCCTTGCCGCTGGCCAGCAGGTGGTCGGCGTACTCGGCGGAGAGGATCGAGGCGAAGGCCATGGCGATGTTCTGCAGGAACGCGGCGTCGACCTGGTTGAGGGTGAAGACCACGGTCAGCGGGTCGGTCTTCTCGACCTTGGCGATGTTCTTGTCCAGCCCCATGCTGATGAAGTACGGGAACTCGGTGGGGTAGGCCTTGCGGAAGGGGTGATCCTTGTCGAGCATGCGGTTGAAGGTGAACAGCACGTCGTCGGCGTTGAAGTCGCGGCTGGGCTTGAAGTCCTTGTTGCCATGGAACTTCACAGCGGGTCGCAGGTGGAAGGTGTACTTCAGGCCGTCCTCGGACACCTGCCAGTCGGTGGCCAGGCCCGGCTGCACGGCAGTGCCGCCGCGCTCGAACTCGACCAGGCGGTTATAGATCGGTTCGGCGGCGTCGTTGTCGGTGGCCGCGGTGTACTGGGCGGTGTCGAAACCTGCCGGGCTGCCTTCGGAGCAGAACACCAGGTTGTTGGCGAGGCTCGCGGGAGCCTGGCTCAGCAAGCCGAGGGCAAGCAGGGTGGAACTCAGTGTGGTAAGGCGCATGGCAGATCCTTTGTCCGTGTTTTCAGGCCGCGACAGGCAAAACGCGGCTGCTGCATCCCGGTCCTGACGATAGGCGCGCCAGAATGCGGGAACCAGGGTTCGCTACTGATTTGAGGGCGGGAGCGTTCTGGCGAATGCGAGGGAATAACCCTGCGTATCGCCCGATCATGTCACCGCCCCGCCGGCAAACGCCGGCGGGGCGGTCACGACCGTTACTTGTCCACGCTGACCCCGTAGAAGGAGTTCAGGCCGAAGGGGCTGATCTTGAAGTCCTTCACTTTCGCGCTCATGGGCTGATACACGGTGGAGTGGGCGATCGGGGTGATCGGCACCTGCTCCTTGAGGATGTGTTGCGCCTGCTTGTACAGCTCGGTGCGTTTGGCCTGGTCGGGGGTGGCCTTGGCTTGCTTGATTAGGTCGTCGTAGGGCTTGTAGCACCACTTGGAGAAGTTGTTGCCATCCATGGCATCGCAGCCATAGAGCGTGCCCAGCCAGTTGTCCGGGTCACCATTGTCGCCGCTCCAGCCAATCAGCATGGCGCCCTGCTCGCCGCCCTTGGAGCGCTTGATGTACTCGCCCCACTCGTAGCTGACGATCTTGGCCTTGATGCCGACCTTCGCCCAGTCGGACTGGAGCATCTCGGCCATCAGCTTGGCGTTGGGGTTGTACGGACGCTGCACCGGCATGGCCCACAGGGTGATCTCGGTGCCTTCCTTGATGCCGGCTTCCTTGAGCAGCTGCTTCGCCTTTTCAGGGTCGTACTTGGCGTCCTTGATCGTGGTGTCGTAGGACCATTGCGTCGGCGGCATGGCGTTGACCGCCAGCTGGCCGGCGCCTTGATAGACTGACTCGATGATCTGCGGCTTGTTCACCGCCATGTCCAGCGCTTCGCGCACCTTGAGCTGCGACAGTGGGTTGGGTTCGTTGCTGCCCTTGACCTTGTCCATCACGTTGTAGGCGATGTAGCCGAGGTTGAAGCCAGCCTGGTCAGGCATCTTCAGCTTCGGATCCTGTTTGAGCGGTGCGATGTCGGCCGGACGCGGGAACAGGGTGACCTGGCATTCGTTCTTCTTGAGTTTCTGCATGCGCACCGAGGCGTCGGTGCTGATTGCGAAGATCAGGTTGTCGATCTTCACGTCCTCGGGCTTCCAGTAGTCCTTGTTGCCCTTGTAACGGATCTGCGCGTCCTTCTGGTACTTGCTGAACACGAACGGGCCGGTGCCGATGGGCTTCTGGTTGATATCGGCAGCCTTGCCCTGCTTGAGCAACTGGTCGGCGTATTCGGCGGACTGGATCGAGGCGAAGCTCATGGCCAGGTTCTGGATGAACGCGGCGTCGACGTCGTTGAGCGTGAACTTCACAGTGTGCTCGTCGACCTTCTCGACCTTGGCGATGTTCTTGTCCATGCCCATGTCGGTGAAGTAAGGGAACTCGGTGGGGTAGGCCTTGCGGAAGGGGTGGTTCTTGTCGAGCATGCGGTTGAAGGTGAAGAGCACGTCGTCGGCGTTGAATGCACGGGTCGGCTTGAAGTACTCGGTGGTATGGAACTTCACGCCGTCACGCAGATGGAAGGTGTACGTCTTGCCGTCGTCGGAGACTTCCCACTTGGTGGCCAGGCCCGGGATCACTGCGGTGCCGCCACGCTCGAATTGAGTCAGGCGGTTGAACATGGTTTCGGCGGAGGCGTCAAAGTCGGTCCCGGTGGTGTACTGGCCAGGGTCGAAACCGGCCGGGCTGCCTTCGGAGCAGAACACCAGGTTGGTCGCGGCGAGGGCGGATGGAGCGCCGGCTAGCAAGCCTGCACTGACCAGGAACGGGATGACTGCGTGTTTGAGCATGGTGGCCTCATTGTTGTCATTTTTCGAATTGAGGCGGCCTCGTGAGCCGACCTGCGGATACTTATGCAGGGGGTATTCCCAATGCAACACTCAGCAGGATGGTTGACGCCAAAAATGTGGTACTGACGTACATGGATGTCGCATCCATATAACTTTGGCGAATGTTGAACGTTTGCGAGGGGGAAAAGGGCGAAAATTTCAGGATATTTCGCACTTTATATGACAAGCAGACGCACCCGTTTGGTGCGTAGGAAAGGTCTGAAACGGCTGTCCGAGACGGTTTTGACCATCTCGGGCATCCAGTCGAGTGGGTCAGGGCACCTGGACTTCGATCAGGCCGTCGGCACTCATGCTAACTTCGCTGGTTCCGGCTTCGATATCCGGTGCCGGCGCGGATTCATCGGCGGCGCCCTTGGCCATCATCGCCATCGGTGCGTTGCGCAGGTAGGGGCGTGGGTAACCGCTGCTGTTGAGGTTCAGGCTGACCACCTTGTAGCCTTTGCCGCCCAGGGCATCGGTGGCCAACTGGGCGCGGGCCTTGAACGCGGCAACGGCATCCTTGAGCAGCTCGTCTTCATTGGACTTGCGTGTGGCCGGGGCAATGGAGAAGTCCATGCCGCCCATCTTCAGGTCTTGCAGCAGGTCACCGGTGAGCTTGGACAGGGCCGGGAAGTCGGCACTTTCCAGGCGCAGTTCGGCGCGCTCGCGCCAGCCGGTGATCTTCTGGCCCTTGGTGTCGTAGATCGGGTAGCTGTTGCGGCTGCCCTGGCTGATCTTCACGTCCTTGACCTGGCGGGCTTGCTGCACGGCCTTGTTCATGGTCTCGGTGATCTCTTTGGCCAGCTTGCCCGGGTCGGTGTTCTGCGCTTCGCTGTACAGCGTCACGACCATCAGGTCGCGTGCCACTTCCTTGCTGACTTCGGCACGCAGCGACACCTGGTTGTAGCGTGGCTCGTCGGCCGCCAGGGCCGGCAGGCTGGCGAGCATGCCGCAGGAAAGGGCAACGGCGGCGGCGCCGCGACGGGTAATGTGCATGTGGAGCTCCTTGGCAGGGTAAGGCGTGGATGAGCAGATCCGTTCCACGCATGGCCGATCAGACCGGTGACAGTGTAGAGGGTTCAAAAGTGCCATCATGAATCTATGACAAAGTGTGGCGCTTTGCCGCATCGCTGCAGTGGAGCGCCCGGCTTCGGTATACTCCAGCCGATTTTCCTGGAGCACTCATTGGGAGAGCTCATGCTCGCCGTCGCACATCCGTTGTCTGCCACACGCCAGAACCTGTGGCGCCTGACCTTCATCCGCATCCTCGTCCTGGCGGCCCAGGCGGGCTCGGTAGGCGTGGCCTACTGGACCGAGCTGCTGCCGCTGCCGTGGTTCTCGCTGGCAGTCACGCTGGCCCTGTCGTCGCTGCTGTGCGCGTTCACCGCCCTGCGCCTGCGCCTGTCGCTGCCGGTCACCGAGCTCGAGTACGCCCTGCAGCTGGCCTGCGACCTGCTGATCCACAGTGCCCTGCTTTATTACTCGGGCGGCTCGACCAACCCCTTCGTCTCCTATTACCTGGTGCCATTGGCCATCGCCGCGGTGACCTTGCCGTGGCTCTACTCGCTGGTGCTTTCAGGTATCGCCCTGGTGGCCTACAGCCTGTTGCTGGTGCAGTACTACCCGCTGGAAACGCTGCCGCTGGCGCGTGACACCATGCAGGTCTACGGCATGTGGCTGAGCATCGCCCTGGCCGCAGGGGTGATCACCTTCTTCGCCGCGCGCATGGCCGAGGAGTTGCGCCGTCAGGAGAACCTGCGTGCCGAGCGCCGCGAGGAAAGCCTGCGCGACGAGCAGTTGCTGGCCGTGGCCACCCAGGCCGCTGGCGCCGCCCACGAACTGGGCACGCCGCTGGCGACCATGAGCGTGCTGCTCAACGAAATGCGCCAGGACCACGCCGACCCGCTGTTGCAGGAAGACCTGCAGATCCTTCAGGACCAGGTCAAGCTGTGCAAGGAGACCCTGCAGCAGCTGGTGCGCGCCGCCGAGGCCAACCGGCGCCTGGCGATCGTCGAGCAGGATGTCACCGCCTGGCTCGACGAGGCGCTCAACCGCTGGCACCTGATGCGCCCGGAAGCCAGCTACCGCTTCCAGCGCCTGCGCGATGGCGTGGTGCCGCGGCTGACGCCGCCACCAGACCTGACCCAGGCCCTGCTGAACCTGTTGAACAATGCCGCCGATGCCTGCCCGGACGACCTGGAGGTGCGCCTGGACTGGGACGCCCAGGATATCGTCATCAGCATCCGCGACCATGGCCCCGGCGTACCGCCGGCCATCGCCGAGGCTATCGGCAAACCTTTCATTACCACCAAGGGCAAAGGCTTCGGCCTTGGCCTGTTCTTGAGCAAGGCCAGCGTGACGCGTGCGGGCGGTTCGGTGAAACTCTATAGTCATGAGCAGGGTGGCACCCTGACCGAATTGCGCCTGCCCCATGGCAAGCGAGGAGATGCATGATGAGCGAAGAAAACCAGGTCGAAGGCGAAGAGCTGCCGCACCTGCTGCTGGTGGATGACGACGCCACCTTCACCCGGGTGATGGCCCGGGCGATGTCGCGTCGTGGCTTCCGTGTGAGCACTGCGGGTTCCGCTGAGGAAGGCTTGAAGCTTGCCGAGCAGGACCTGCCCGACTACGCCACGCTGGACCTGAAGATGGAGGGCGACTCGGGGCTGGTCTTGCTACCCAAGCTGCTGGAGCTGGATCCGGAGATGCGCGTGGTGATCCTGACCGGTTACTCGAGCATCGCCACGGCGGTCGAGGCGGTCAAGCGCGGGGCCTGCAACTATTTGTGCAAACCGGCCGACGCCGATGACGTGCTGGCGGCACTGTTATCGGAGCATACCGACCTGGACACGTTGGTGCCAGAGAACCCGATGTCGGTGGATCGCTTGCAGTGGGAGCATATCCAGCGCGTGCTAGCCGAGCACGAGGGCAATATCTCTGCCACGGCGCGGGCGCTGGGCATGCATCGGCGTACCTTGCAGCGCAAGCTGCAAAAGCGTCCAGTCCGACGCTGAAGTCCACTGGGGGCGCTGCGCGCCCCATCGTCGCGGTTCGTCGCCACGACAAGCCGCGACGAAAGGGCCACGTAGTGGCCCCCTGCGTTTTGTCAGGCTTTCCCTCCCGAGCGGTCAACCCGCACCGCAAGCTGTCCTGCTCCCGATGGCGCCTCGAACGCCATCTGTCCCCCTGCCGGCACTTTCGCCCGGCCAATCACCTTGCCATCACGCAGCAATTCCAGCGGCATGCCTTCCATCGACTGGCCCGAAGCCAATTCCAGTTTGACCTTGATATTCATCGGTGACCTCCTTGTCACGCGTTGCGATCGATATAGAGCGTTGTCTTTGCGTCCAGGCTGGCGATCAGTTCCGGTGAACCGCCGCGGAACTGGCGGAACAGGTTGCGCCCGCGTTGCTTGCCGTCCGCCGGCACCTGCACGCTCGGGTGGAACTGGTCGGTGAGCTCGGCATAGCCGCTCCATGGGCCAATGTACGACTCGTTGAGCTGGTCGGTGATGCTGAAGGCATAGCGCACCGCGTTGCCCCGTTGCCAGTTCAGGCCATCGGGCTCACGGCGCTCCCAGCCGGTGATCACCGGCGCGGTGGCGGGGGCGTCGATGAAACCGGTGGGCTTGTTCGGCTTGTAGTCCTTGAGCAGCAGGTAGGTGCTCCAGCCCCACCAGTCGCTGATGCGGTTGCGGTCGTTGAGGTCGTTGACGTCCTTGCGCCGCAGCACCGCCTTGCCGTCCTGGAAGTACAGCGCGGCGAAGTTGCCGGGCACCAGGTCCTGTTCGGCGGCGCGCAGGTCGGGCGCCAGGCGCAGGGCCGAAAAGTCCTTGGCCTGGGGCGCGCGGCCCTCGGCGAAGGCCTGGAACACTTCATCGACCGAGCGCTGCACGGCGCGCGTCACTTGACGACGGTTGGCCACATCGACGCTGTCGAAGTAGCGCTTGTCGCCGTAGGCGCGCCATTGCTCGCCCTCGGCATTGCGCACGGCCAGGCCGTACTTGCTGTCCTCGTCGTGCATGAAGCGCGAGATCAGCGAGCCGACGTCGCTCGGCGTGACGGTGTCGGCCAGGGCCTTGCGCGGCACCCGCAGGTGGCCGGCGGAGAACAGGTCGGTGAGGAAGTGGTCGGCGAAGGCGTTCATCGCATAGGCCAGTTGCAGGTCGCGTTCGGCGCCGCTGGCGCGGGCTTTCAGCGCCTGCTGCAGGGCGGCGGCGTGGCCGGCCTGGTAGGCCAGCAGCGCCCAGGGGCCGAAGTGGTCCCAGTTGCTGGCGGCCAGTTTCAGGTAGCGGCCCAGGGGGAACAGGTCGGAGGCGAAGCTGCCGCCGCCGGTGATGCGGTTCCAGCGTGCCGACAGGCTGTCGCCCAGTGCATCATAGGCTTCATGGGGCTGCCGGCCGTCCTTGATGGCCTGGTTGGCGGCGCGGATTTCTTCCTGCATGACCGCGAGGATCTGTTCGGCTTCCGCCTTGGCCGCCTGCAGGCGCGCCAGGGAGTCGAAGGCCTGGATGAAGCGCTCGATCCGTTCGGCGTCGGTGCCGCCATCGGCGATCGGGCGCTCGGGCAAGCCATAGAAATCGCCGCCCAGGGCGATCACCTGGCCATAGGTCAGGTTCAGGCCGTTGGGCAGTGGCAGCGGCGACTGATGGGCGGGGATGCCCGGTTGGCCCACCTCGTAGCGCAGCAGGGCGTTGTCGCCGATGGCGGTGTGTTCGGCGCCTTCGAAGAAGAGCTCCGGGCCGCGCTGAGCAGCTTTGCCGCCAGCCGACGGTGGCGCAGGGCGGTGATACTTGAGGGTGTGGTGACCGTGCATGACCAGTATCAGATGGCTGTCGGGGCCGGGCAGGGCGATACCGTGCTCATCGAACAGCTGGTCGAGGTCAGCGACCACCAGCGTGGCATGGGCCTTCGCGGCCAGAGGTGCAGCGTGCATTCCTGACATGATTTGCTCCTTGCAATGTCTGGACAATCCATTTTTTACTGTATGTATATACAGCAGTGCATATCATATGTAGGAAATTTCCTAGGTCAAGAGCCCTTTGTGCTGGCATCTGGCAGCTGTGGCGGGCGCAAGCCCCCGGCTCTCACGTATGATTGCGCTCCCTAACGGCATTTCCCGGGACCACGTTGCATGCTCGCCCTACTCATCCAGACACTGAACATCACGGCCCCTGTGTTCGCCATGCTGTTCATGGGCGTGCTGCTCAAGCGCATCCGCTTGATCGACGACAACTTCAACCGGGTCGCCTCCAAGCTGGTGTTCAACGTGTGCATGCCGGCGCTGCTGTTCCTCGGCATCTACCACGCCGACCTGGCGTCGGCGGTGAAACCAGGGGTGATGCTCTACTTTGTCGGCGCGACGCTGGCGTGCTTCGGTCTGGCCTGGGGCCTGGCGATCTGGCGCTGCCCGCGGGCTGACCGCGGCATCTACACGCAAGGCGCGTTTCGCGGCAACAACGGCGTGATCGGCCTGGCACTGGCGGCCAGCCTGTATGGCGACTACGGTATATCCCTCGGCGCGGTTCTGGCCGGGTTGGTGATCCTCATGTACAACTCGCTGTCGGCGGTGGTACTGGCGGTGTACAGCCCGGACCTGAAGTCCGACCCGTGGAGCATCTGCAAGAGCATCCTCAGCAACCCGTTGATCCTCAGCGTGCTGGTGGCAACACCCATGGCCTACGGCCAGGTGCCGCTGCCCAACTGGCTGCTGACCTCCGGCGACTACCTGGCGCAGATGACCCTGCCGCTGGCGCTGATCTGCATCGGTGGCACCCTGTCGCTGGCGGCCTTGCGCGACAGTGGCAGGCTGGCCGTCGATGTCAGCCTGGCGAAGATGGTCTGGCTGCCGCTGCTGGGCACCCTGGGTGCCTGGCTGTGCGGGTTCCGTGGTGCCGAGCTGGGCATCCTGTTCCTCTACATCGCCAGCCCCACTGCGGCGGCCAGCTATGTGATGGCGCGGGAGGCCAACGGCAACCATGAACTGGCGGCGTCGATCATCGTGATCACTACACTGATGGCCGCCGTCACCACGAACGTCGGGATTTTCTTCTTGCAATGGGGTGGATGGATCTAGTCCAGTTGCAAGCAAAACCAATAACACTGCCTCACCTAAAGGACACTTCATGCAAGACCAGAGCACGCCCGAGCGCTTGCAGCGCGGGCTGAAGAATCGCCATATCCAGCTGATCGCGCTGGGCGGGGCCATTGGCACCGGGCTGTTCCTGGGCATCGCCCAGACCATCCAGCTGGCCGGCCCGTCGGTGCTGTTGGGCTATGCCATCGCCGGCCTGATGGCCTTCCTGATCATGCGCCAGTTGGGCGAAATGGTGGTCGAGGAGCCGGTCGCCGGCAGTTTCAGCCACTTCGCGCACCAGTACTGGAGCGAGTTCGCCGGTTTCGTCTCGGGCTGGAACTACTGGGTGGTGTACGTGCTGGTCGGCATGGCCGAGCTCACGGCCGTGGGGATCTATGTGCAGTACTGGTGGCCGGACTTCCCGACCTGGGCCACTGCGGCGATTTTCTTCGTGGTGATCAACGCCATCAACCTGACCCAGGTGAAGGTGTATGGCGAAATGGAGTTCTGGTTCGCCCTGGTGAAGGTGGCGGCCATCGTCAGCATGATCGGCTTCGGCGCCTGGCTGCTGGGCAGCGGCCACGGCGGGCCGGATGCCAGCGTCGCCAACCTGTGGCAGTACGGCGGCTTCTTCCCCAATGGCGTCACCGGGCTGATCATGGCCCTGGCGGTTATCATGTTCTCCTTTGGCGGCCTGGAGCTGGTGGGCATCACCGCCGCCGAAGCGGCCAACCCGCGTGAGAGCATCCCGAAGGCGACCAACCAGGTGGTCTATCGCATCCTGATCTTCTACATCGGCGCGCTGGCCGTGCTGTTGTCGTTGTATCCCTGGCAGAAGGTGGTGCAGGGCGGCAGCCCGTTCGTGATGATCTTCCACGAACTGGACAGCGACCTGGTGGCGACCATCCTCAACATCGTGGTGCTGACCGCCGCGCTGTCGGTCTACAACAGCTGCGTGTACGCCAACAGCCGCATGCTGTTCGGCCTGGCCACGCAAGGTGACGCGCCGCGCCAGCTGCTCAAGGTCAGCCGCCGTGGCGTGCCGCTCACCGCGCTGGGCGTGTCGGCCTTTGCCACCGGCCTGTGCGTGCTGATCAACTACCTGATGCCGGGCGAGGCCTTCGGCCTGCTGATGGCCCTGGCGGTATCGGCGCTGGTGATCAACTGGGCGAGCATCAGCATCACCCACCTGAAGTTCCGCAAGGCCAAGCTGGCGGCCGGCATCACGCCGTTCTACAAGAGCCTGTGGCACCCGCTGAGCAACTACCTGTGCCTGGCGTTCATTGTGCTGATCCTGGTGGTGATGTACCTAACCCCGCCAATCCGTATCTCGGTGATGCTGATCCCGGCGTGGATCGCCGTGCTGTGGGTGGCGTTCCGGATGAAGAAGGCACGTCAGGCCTGATCTGCTCCATGTCGGTTTCAGGATCGCAGTGGCGATAACATCGCCACTGCCAACCACGAAACTCGAATTTCTTGCTCTTGCTCTTGCTCTTGCTCTTGCTTCTAAGCGCACGGTAGCTCAGGCGCCGCCGATTGCGACTTCAGGAGGCCGAGTGTAGGGCTTGCGTAGGGAGGCGACGGGCATCCATGCCCGTCGAGCGCCGATCAGGCCATGGATGGCCCGTCGGCGCGTACTCCCGGAGCAAGCCCGGAGCAACCCCGGAGCGCAGCGCAGGGGCCGTATGAACGGAGCCGAACGGTTTTGCTTACTTTTCCCAAGAGAAAAGTAAGCCGCCGTAAAGGCGGAAAGGTGACTAAAAGTCGACATCTTCCGGGAATGTGCATGTAAAACTCAAAACAGCCACTTAAAGAACAACACCTCCCGTCCCTTGCACCACCCCCACCAACCCGCTATCGTCAAGCAATTCATCCGATGACTGGACGTAATCCCCCCGTGACCCCGCTCATCAAACGCAGCCTGGTAGAACAAGCCGTAGACCAACTCCGCGAGCGCATCGCCCAGGGCACCTGGTCAGTAGGCCAGCGCTTGCCCACCGAACCGGAGCTGGCCAGCGACCTGGGCATCAGCCGCAACACCGTGCGCGAGGCCATGCGCGTCCTAGCCTTCAGCGGCCTGGTGGAAGTCCGCCAGGGCGACGGCAGCTACCTGCGCACCGCCGTGGACCCACTGCATGCCGTACAGGTGATGTCGCGCTGCGCCGTCGAACACGCCCGCGAAACCCGCCATATCCTGGAAACACAAGCCATCGGCCTGGCCGCGTTGCGCCGCACCGAAACCGACCTGCAGGCACTGCGCGACGCCCTGCACCACAGCGCGCAGCACTACCACGGCAATGTGGATGCCTATGTCGAATGCGACCTGGTCTTCCACCAGCGCCTGGTGGACGCCGCCCACAACCCCGCCTTGAGCGAGCTGTACCGCTACTTTTCCGGTGTGGTCGGCGCGGCCCTGCAGCACAACATGACGACCGTCCCCCGTTGCCAGGCCGTATTCGACCTGCACGGGCAGATCCTCGACGCCCTCGAACAACGTGATCCGGAGCGGGCCAAGCACCTGAGCCGGACCCTCATCGAATCCTGACCACGAGAAGGCCATGGCCGAACAACTGACCCGCAACACCGCGCCCCGCGAGGCGGACCTCGAAGAACTGCTGATCGACGCCGAGGCCGACGATGAGCAAGTCCAGCAACAGCCTGTGCTTCTACGCCGGCCCTGGCTGTTGCTGCTGGGCCTGGTACTGGTGGCGCTGAACCTTCGTCCGGCGTTGTCGAGCATGTCGCCCGTACTCGGGCAGGTGTCCGAAGGGCTGGGGCTCAGCGCATCGCAGGCGGGCCTGCTGACCACCTTGCCGGTGCTGTGCCTGGGGCTGTTCGCGCCGCTGGCGCCGATCCTGGCACGACGCTTCGGTAGCGAACGGGTCATCCTCGGCATCTTGCTGACCCTCGCGCTGGGCATCCTGGTGCGCAGTGCCCTGGGCGCCACCGGCGTGTTCATCGGCAGCCTGATGGCCGGTGCGAGCATCGGCATCATCGGCGTGCTGCTGCCCGGCATCGTCAAACGCGATTTCCCACAACATGCAGGCACCCTGACCGGCGTCTACACCATGGCGCTGTGCCTGGGCGCGGCAATGGCCGCCGGTGCCACGGTGCCCTTGACCCGCCACTTCGATGACAGCTGGGCGCTGGGGCTGGGCTTCTGGGTGCTGCCGGCGCTGCTGGCGATGCTGGTGTGGCTGCCGCAGTCCCGCCAGGGCCATGGCGTGCACAAGGTGGCCTACCGGGTGCAGGGCCTGTGGCGTGATCCGCTGGCATGGCAGGTGACCCTGTACATGGGCCTGCAGTCGTCGCTGGCGTATATCGTGTTCGGCTGGTTGCCGTCGATCCTGATCGGCCGTGGGCTGAGCCCGACCGAGGCGGGGCTGGTGCTGTCCGGCTCGGTGATCGTGCAACTGGTCAGTTCGCTGAGCGCGCCATGGCTGGCGACGCGCGGCAAGGATCAGCGCCTGGCTATCGTGGTGGTGATGCTGGTGACCCTGGGCGGGCTGTTCGGCTGCCTGTACGCGCCACTGGAAGGGCTGTGGGGCTGGGCGATCCTGTTGGGGCTGGGCCAGGGCGGCACCTTTGCCCTGGCGTTGACCTTGATCGTGCTGCGCTCCAAGGACGCCCATGTGGCGGCCAACCTGTCGAGCATGGCCCAGGGCGTGGGCTACACGCTGGCCTCCATGGGGCCGTTCGCGGTGGGGCTGGTGCATGACCTGACCGGGGGCTGGGGCGCGGTTGGCTGGATCTTCGCGGTACTGGGGATCGGCGCCATTGTGTTCGGGTTGGGTGCCGGGCGTGCGTTGCATGTGGGTGTGGTCAGCGAGCGGGTCTGAGAGCTGTCGGCACATGCCTGGGGCTTCGGCACCATTCATGGCGCAAATGGCTGTGGCGCCAAAGCCGGGCGGGGACTATCTTGCGCTTCTCGAGCCCCAGTACGGATAACCGCCAATGAGCGATGCCAACAGCGCCCTGATCACCCGTTTCTACCAGGCCTTCCAGCGCCTGGACGCCGAGGCCATGGTGGCCTGCTACAGCGACGACATCGTTTTCAGCGATCCGGTCTTCGGCACTTTGCGCGGGCAGGATGCCGGGGACATGTGGCGCATGCTCACCCGCCGTGCCAAGGACTTCACCCTGACCTTCGACAGCGTGCGCAGCGACGAGCGCGGTGGCGGCGCGCACTGGGTGGCGACCTATCTGTTCAGCCAGGCCGGGCGGGTGGTGGTCAACGATATCCAGGCGCGCTTCGTGATCCGCGACGGCCTGATCTGCCAGCACGACGATACCTTCGACCTGTGGCGCTGGTCGCGGCAGGCCCTGGGCATGCCGGGCGTGCTGCTGGGCTGGTCGCCGATGCTGCAGAACAAGGTGCGCCAACAGGCGTTCAAGGGGCTTCGCGCATTCCAGCAGGCGTGCTGAGGCGTTAAGCTGTCGGCCTTCTTCCGTTGCACCGAACCGAGCCGTGAGCGAAACAGCGCCTTCCCCCGACTGCAAACCCTGGTACGTCTATCTGGTGCGTGCCGCCAATGGCTCGCTGTACTGCGGTACCAGCGACGATCCGCAGCGGCGCTTCATCAAGCACCAGAAAGGGCAGGGCGCGCGGTATTTCAAGACCAGCCCGGCGCAGGCGCTGGTGTATGTGGAGCAGTGGCCGGACAAAGGCGAGGCGCTGCGCCAGGAGCGGTTGGTGAAGAAGCTGCGCAAGGCGGCGAAGGAGGCGTTGGTGGCCTCCTATATTGGTCTCGCCACGGACCCATGACACGTTGCGGCGCCTTGGCCATGCTGTGCGGGCGCCATCGCGTGGCAAGCCCGCTCCCACGTAGCTAAGTCCTGCGAAGTCCTGGCGTGGGAGCGGGCTTGCCCCGCGATCTGGCTTAATGCAGCGTCGGTGCCTGTGCCGGCACCTGTACCTGGATCAACGCCGCTTCGAGCAACACACGCAGCGACTCCATCTCATGCATCGACGCCATCATCAGCACGGCGGCCGGCGACCTGGGTTTGAGCTGCACGGCATGATGGGCCACGGTCAAGGCGCACAGGGCGTACTCGGTGGCCTGGATGAGGGTGTCTTCGAGGGAATGAGGGTTGTGGGGTGGATCGGGGACAATCTTCAGCATTGGCTTGGCTCTCTCAGAAGGGCCACCACCAACTGCTGTCAAACAAGTGGGTGGCAGCTATGCGTGGGTTGACAGACCGGTGAGAGAACCTGACCCGGCGCACACGAGGTGCCCCACGCACAACCGCCATAGAGCAAGCCATGCAAAAGGTTCTCAGCGGCCTGTCAAAGCCGATCGCTGAATATGCAGCGACCGCCCGAGACTAGAGGCCAACCCAGACCACCGCAATGGCTTGAAAGGGCTTGGGAGTATCTTTGGGAAATGGACTACAGGGAATGGGGAAAGTCTTATAAATCGAAGATCTTTCCGAGGTTGCCGGGGCTGCGCCGCAGCCCCAGACGATCTCAATCCTTGCGTCGCTTCAACTGGTCGATCAGTTGGGTCGGCAGGCCTTTGATGACCAGCGTCCCGGCTTCTTCGTCATACTCGACCTTCGAGCCGAGCAGGTGCGCCTCGAAGCTGATCGACAGCCCTTCGGCACGCCCGGTGAAGCGGCGGAACTGGTTGAGGGTGCGTTTGTCGGCCGGGATCTCCGGCGACAGCCCATAGTCGCTGTTGCGGATATGGTCGAAGAACGCTTCGGGGCGGTCTTCGTCGATCAGGCTGGAGAGTTCTTCCAGCGTTACCGGTTCGCCCAGCTTGGTCTGGGTGGTGGCGTAGTCGACCAGGGTCTGGGTCTTCTCGCGGGCGGATTCTTCCGGCAGGTCCTCTTTCTCGACGAAGTCGCTGAAGGCCTTGAGCAGGGTGCGGGTCTCGCCCGGGCCGTCCACGCCTTCCTGGCAACCGATGAAATCGCGGAAGTAATCCGAGACTTTCTTGCCGTTCTTGCCCTTGATGAACGAGATGTACTGCTTGGAGTTCTGGTTGTTTTTCCACTCGGACAAGTTGACCCGCGCCGCCAGGTGCAGCTGGCCCAGGTCCAGGTGACGCGAGGGGGTCACGTCGAGCTCGGCGTTAACTGCCACGCCTTCACTGTGATGCAGCAGGGCGATGGCCAGGTATTCGGTCATGCCTTGCTGGTAGTGGGCGAACAGCACGTGGCCGCCGGTGGACAGGTTGGATTCTTCCATCAGCTTCTGCAGGTGCTCGACGGCCACGCGGCTGAAGCTGGCGAAGTCTTTCTCCCCGTCCTGATATTGCTTGAGCCAGCCACTGAACGGGTAGGCGCCGGACTCGCCGTGGAAGAAACCCCAGGCTTTGCCTTGCTTGGCGTTGTAGCTGTCGTTGAGGTCGGCCAGCAGATTTTCGATGGCGTCGGAGGCCGCCAGTTCGCTGTCGCGAGCATGGAGCACGGCGGGGCTGCCATCGGGCTTCTTGTCGATCAGGTGAACGATGCAATGACGGATTGGCATGTAATTCTCGGTGATAGGAGCGGTGAAAAGCCGCGCTGCAAAAGGCGCTCAGTTTAACCCAGGGCGAGGGTGATGCAGTGGCCAGATGTTGGCGTATATGTCGGTTGTTCGTTTTTTGTTCAAATATTTGCGATTTTTCTGAAAGCCCCGAAAAACCTGAACAAAAACGCAGTCGGCAGCGGATATTTATCGATTCCTGTGGTAGCTTTGCGCGGTCTTGCGCCCCTTGGGTGGCGCATTGCTGGCAGATCGCTTGCGCAGTGTCGAACCAAACGCCGATTTGCGTATCTACATACGCGATCGACGCGGCCTCTGGATTGTCCCGGGCTGGCCCGACCACCGACCAAGCACGCTGCACAACTACTGAATTTGATAGGAAGGAACACCACCATGGCACTGACCAAAGACCAACTGATTGCCGATATCGCTGAAGCCATCGACGCGCCGAAAACCACCGCGCGTAACGCTCTGGAGCAACTGGGCCAGATCGTCGCCGACCAACTGGAAAACGGCGCCGAAATCACCCTGCCAGGCATCGGCAAACTGAAAGTCTCCGAGCGCCCTGCCCGTACTGGCCGTAACCCTTCGACTGGCGCCGCCATCGAAATCGCTGCCAAGAAAGTCGTCAAGTTCGTTCCTGCCAAAGCCCTGAGCGACTCGATCAACAAGTAATTGTTGATTTGACGAAACCGCGCCCGGCTTGCCCGGGCGCGGTTTTTTCATGCCCGGGATTTGCGCAGGGTGTGCCATTGCTGGCGTGCACTCTCGTCGTGGAAACTCCAGGCAACCATGCGGCTCTGCTTCTGCCCCTGGCCCATTTCGACGATGCGCAGGTCCTTCACCCCGGCCTTTTTCAAGGCTGCCTCGATACCCGGCAGGTTGCTGGCCTTGGACACCAGGCTGGTGAACCACAGCACCTGGGCGGCGTACTGCGCGCTTTCGGCGACCAACTGGGCGACGAAGCGGATCTCGCCACCTTCGCACCACAGTTCATTGTTCTGCCCCCCGAAGTTCAGCACCGGCAGCTTGCGCTTGGGGTCCTGCTTGCCGAGGTTCTTCCATTTGCGTTGGCTGCCGCGGGTGGCCTCCTCGCGCGAGGCGTGGAAGGGCGGGTTGCACAGGGTCAGGTCAAAGCGCTCGTCGGCCTGCAGCAGGCCGCTGAGGATGTGCTTGCGATCCGCTTGCAGGCGCAGGCCGATGGCCTTGTCGAGCTTGTTGGCCTGGACGATGGCCTTGGCCGAGGCCAGGGCCACGCTGTCGATGTCGGAGCCGGTGAAGCGCCAGCGGTAGTCGCTGTGCCCGAGCAGGGGGTAGATGCAGTTGGCGCCGACGCCGATATCCAGGGCGTGCACCTGGGCGCCGCGGGGGATTTCACCGCCGTTGTCTTCGCCCAGCAGGTCGGCCAGCACATGGATGTAGTCGGCGCGGCCGGGGATCGGCGGGCACAGGTAGTCGGCGGGGATGTCCCAGTGCTGGATGCCGTACTGGGCCTTGAGCAGGGCGCGGTTGAACACCCGCACGGCTTCAGGGTTGGCGAAGTCGATGCTGGGTTTGCCGTAGGGGTTGGTGATGGTGAAGCGGGCCAGGTCCGGATGTGCCTTGATCAGGGCGGGGAAGTCGTAGCGGCCCTGGTGGCGGTTGCGCGGATGCAGGGTGGGTTTCTGGGTCATGGTGGGGTCCTGAAAAAGCATCGCCGGCAAGCCGGCTCCCACAGGATAGTGCAGTACCTGTGGGAGCCGGCTTGCCGGCGATGGGCTGCGAAGCAGCCCCCTATGGCTTCACGTTTGAATTACAGCGCAGCAATCCGCGCATGCTGTTCGGTGAAGTTGGCCAGGGCCTGCTCCGATTCGGCCAGCTTGGCGCGTTCCTTCTCGATCACCGCAGGTGGGGCCTTGTCGACGAAGGCGGCGTTGGACAGCTTGCCGCCGACGCGCTGCACTTCACCCTGCAGGCGCTGGATCTCCTTGCTCAGGCGCGCAAGCTCGGCGTCCTTGTCGATCAGGCCGGCCATCGGCACCAGCACTTGCAGGTCACCCACCAGGGCGGTGGCCGACAGTGGTGCTTCGTCCTGTTCGCCGAGCACGGTGAACGACTCGACCTTGGCCAGCTTCTTGAGCAGCGCTTCGTTTTCCTGCAGGCGACGCTGGTCGTCGGCATTGGCGTTCTTCAGGAACAGCGGCAGCGGCTTGCCCGGGCCGATGTTCATCTCGGCGCGGATGTTGCGCAGGCCGACCATCAGCTCCTTGAGCCACTCGATGTCGCCTTCGGCGGCGGCGTCGATGCGGCTTTCGTTCGCTTCTGGCCATGGCTGCAGCATGATGGTCTTGCCGTTGATGCCGGCCAGCGGCGCGATGCGCTGCCAGATCTCTTCGGTGATGAACGGCATGAACGGGTGGGCCAGGCGCAGGGCCACTTCCAGCACGCGTACCAGGGTGCGGCGGGTGCCGCGGGCGCGCTCGACCGGGGCATTCTCGTCCCACAGCACCGGCTTGGACAGCTCCAGGTACCAGTCGCAGTACTGGTTCCAGATGAACTCGTACAGCGCCTGGCTGGCCAGGTCGAAGCGGAACTGCTCGAGCTGGCGGGTCACCTCGGCTTCGGTACGCTGCAGCTGCGAGATGATCCAGCGGTCGGCCAGCGACAGCTCGTAGGCCTCGCCGTTCTGGCCGCAGTCCTCGCCCTTGTCCAGCACGTAGCGGGCGGCGTTCCAGATCTTGTTGCAGAAGTTGCGGTAGCCTTCGACGCGGCCCATGTCGAACTTGATGTCACGACCGGTGGAAGCCAGCGAGCAGAAGGTGAAGCGCAGGGCGTCGGTGCCGTAGCTGGCGATGCCTTCGGGGAACTCGGCCTTGGTCTGCTTGGCGATCTTCTCGGCGAGCTTGGGCTGCATCATGCCGCTGGTGCGTTTTTCCAGCAGGGCGTCGAGGGTGATGCCGTCGACGATGTCCAGCGGGTCGAGGACGTTGCCCTTGGACTTGGACATCTTCTGCCCCTGGCCATCACGCACCAGGCCGTGCACGTAGACGGTCTTGAACGGTACCTGCGGGGTGCCGTCCTCGTTCTTGATCAGGTGCATGGTCAGCATGATCATCCGGGCGACCCAGAAGAAAATGATGTCAAAGCCGGTGACCAGCACGTCGGTGGAGTGGAACTTCTTCAGGAACTCGGTCTGTTCCGGCCAGCCCAGGGTGGAGAAGGTCCACAGGCCCGAGCTGAACCAGGTGTCGAGCACGTCGTCATCCTGGCGCAGTTTCACATCGTTGCCCAGGTTGTGCTTGGCGCGCACTTCGGCCTCGTCGCGGCCGACATAGACCTGGCCGGCCTCGTCGTACCAGGCCGGGATGCGGTGGCCCCACCACAGCTGGCGGCTGATGCACCAGTCCTGGATGTCGCGCATCCACGAGAAGTACATGTTCTCGTACTGCTTGGGCACGAACTGGATGCGGCCGTCTTCGACGGCGGCGATGGCAGGCTCGGCCAGCGGCTTGGTGGAGACGTACCACTGGTCGGTCAGCCATGGCTCGATGACGGTGCCGGAGCGGTCGCCTTTCGGCACCTTCAGGGCGTGGTCGTCGATGCTGACCAGCAGGCCTTGGGCGTCCAGGTCGGCGACCATCTGCTTGCGCGCGACGAAGCGGTCGAGGCCGGCGTACTGGGCCGGCAGCGAGGTGTCGAGCTGCTCGTTGACGCTGCCGTCGAGGTTGAATGCCTGCACCGCGGCCAGCACGGTGGCGTTCTTGTCGAAGATGTTCAGCAGCGGCAGGTTGTGGCGCTTGCCGACTTCGTAGTCGTTGAAATCGTGGGCCGGGGTGATCTTCACGCAGCCGGTGCCGAATTCGGGGTCGCAATAGTCATCGGCGACGATCGGGATCAGACGACCGACCAGCGGCAGTTTGACGAACTTGCCGATCAGGGCCTGGTAGCGCTCGTCGTTCGGGTTGACGGCAACGGCGACGTCACCGAGCAGGGTTTCCGGACGGGTGGTGGCGACCACCAGGTGGTCCTTGCCGTCGGCGGTCTTGGCGCCGTCGGCCAGCGGATAGCGCAGGTTCCACAGGTGGCCCTTCTCGTCGTGGTTTTCCACTTCGAGGTCGGAGATTGCCGTGTGCAGCTTGGTGTCCCAGTTGACCAGGCGCTTGCCGCGGTAGATCAGGCCGTCTTCGTGCAGGCGCACGAAGGCTTCCTTGACCGCCTCGGAGAGGCCGTCGTCCATGGTGAAGCGCTCGCGGCTCCAGTCCACCGACGAGCCCAGGCGGCGGATCTGGCGGCTGATGTTGCCGCCCGACTGGTCCTTCCACTCCCAGACCTTCTCCAGGAACTGCTCACGGCCCAGGTCGTGGCGGTTCTGGCCCTTGGCCTCGAGCTGGCGCTCGACCAGCATCTGGGTAGCGATACCGGCGTGGTCGGTGCCCGGCTGCCACAGGGTGTCGCGCCCTTGCATGCGGCGGAAACGGATCAGGGCGTCCATGATCGCGTTGTTGAAGCCGTGGCCCATGTGCAGGCTGCCGGTCACGTTCGGCGGCGGGATCATGATGGTGTAGGACTCGCCTGCACCTTGTGGGGCGAAATAGTTCTCGGACTCCCAGGTGTTGTACCAGGAAGTTTCGATGGCGTGCGGCTGGTAGGTCTTATCCATGCGCGGCGGGACCCTTAGGCATTAATTCGGGAAAGCCGGGAAGTATAACCAAGCTGCGCGTTTCAAGACAGGTGTAGCGGGCAAGCCCGCTTGAGGGAACGGGCTTGCCCCGCGATGCGGACGAAGGGTTACTCGGAACGCTTGAGCAACCGTTCCAGCCGCGCATCGAGGCGGCGCTTGATCTCGGTCTCGATGTGCGGGGTGAAGTCGTTGATCACGTCCTGCATGATCGACTGCGCCGCGGCGCGCAGTTCGGCGTCCAGATGCAGCAGGGTGTCCTGGCGGCGGGTCTGGGCGTCCTCTTCGGGTGCCGGAGTCGGTGCCGGCGCTGCGGCGGCGGGCGCTTCGGCGCTCGGCTCGTCGAGCAGCAGGGGGATCTGCTCCACGGTTTCGGTCAGCAGGGGCGGTTGCAGGTCGGCGTCACCCAGCAGCTCGCGGATCGACTCGAGGTCGTCGAGCAGGTGGGCGGAATGGGTCAGGGAGTTCAGCTGCTTGTCCATCGTCGTCAAAGTCGCTGTAAGCGGTGGTCTTGCAGAGCATAGCCCTGTTCGCGGTAGAAACGGAATCGCTCGCGAGCGGCCAGGCGGATGGCCGGCTCCTCGACGACGATTTCGGCGACCCGTTCGAACTGGCCGACAAAGGCCGGAACCTCGCCACCCAGGTTGATCAGCAGGTCACGGTGTTGGCCAGCATCGGCGCCGACACCCAGCGCGACAACCGCGTCCGGGTGCTGTTCGGCATGATCGTGGGGCAAGAAGGCCTCGCCCTTGAACTGCCACAGGCGCAGGTCAAGTTCGCTGCGCTGCGCCTCGTCCTGGCAGTGCAGGTAGACCCGGTGGCCGAGGCGCCAGGCCTTTTCGCACAGCTTGCAGGCGAAATCCAGGCGCACCGACAGCGAGTCGCTGGGCAGGATGTAGAAATCGACTTTGCTCATGATCGTTAAGTGCCGGCCGGTGGCGCAGGGGCGCCACCGGCTGCGCGCCATCAGGCGCCGGCGCGGTCCAGCAGGTACTGGGTGAGCAGCGGTACCGGGCGGCCCGAGGCGCCCTTGTCCTTGCCGCCGCTGATCCAGGCAGTGCCGGCGATGTCCAGGTGCGCCCAGTGGTAGGCCTTGGCGAAGCGCGACAGGAAGCAGCCGGCGGTGATGGTGCCGGCCTTCGGGCCACCGATGTTGGCGATGTCGGCGAACGGGCTGTCCAGCTGCTCCTGGTACTCATCGAACAGCGGCAGCTGCCAGGCGCGGTCGTCGGCGCGCTTGCCGGCGTCGAGCAGTTGGCCGACCAGGGCGTCGTCATTGCCCATCAGGCCGGAGGTATGGCTGCCCAGGGCGACGATGCAGGCGCCGGTCAGGGTGGCGATGTCGATCACCGCCTGTGGCTTGAAGCGTTCGGCGTAGGTGAGGGTGTCGCACAGCACCAGGCGGCCTTCGGCGTCGGTGTTGAGGATCTCGACGGTCTGCCCGCTCATGGTGGTGACGATGTCGCCCGGACGGGTGGCGCCGCCGCTCGGCATGTTTTCGGCGCAGGCCAGCAGGCACACCAGGTTGATCGGCAGCTGCAGCTCAAGCACGGCGCGCAGGGTGCCGAACACACTGGCGGCGCCGCACATGTCGTACTTCATCTCGTCCATGCCGGCGCCGGGCTTGAGGCTGATGCCGCCGGTGTCGAAGGTGATGCCCTTGCCGACCAGCACGAACGGTTTTTCGCTCTTCTTGCCGCCCTGGTAGTTGAGCACGATCAGCCGTGGTGGCTGGTCGCTGCCCTGGCCCACGGCGTAGAACGCGCCCATGCCCAGGTCCTTGATCTTCTTCTCGTCCAGCACCTCGACCTTGAGGCCCTTGTGCGCCTTGCCCAGGTCCTTGGCCTGTTCGGCGAGGAAGCTCGGGTGGCAGACGTTCGGCGGCAGGTTGCCCAGGTCGCGGGTGAAGGCCATGCCGGTGGCGATGGCGCTGGCATGCTTGACGGCGCGCTCGGCCTCGGCCTGACCAGCCTTGGCGGTGAGCAGGGTGACTTTCTTCAGGGCGCGCGGTTCGGCCTTCTGGCTCTTGTAGCGGTCGAACACGTAGTTGCCGTCGAGCAGGGTCTCGGCCAGCAGGCGGTACTTGCCGTAGTGGCCATCGCGGCCGGTGACGGCGATGTCGTCCAGGGCCAGCACGGCGTCGCCGCCACCCAGGCCCTTGAGCACGCCGGCGACGCTGGCCACCAGCTTGCGCCAGGCGCGGTCGCCGAGGGCTTCGTCCTTGCCGCTGCCGACCAGCAGCACGCGCTCGGCCTTCAGGCCCGGCAGGCTGTGCAGCAGCAGGGTCTGGCCCGGCTTGCCGGCCAGGTCGCCGCGCTTGAGCAGCGCGCTGATGGCGCCTTCGGTGGCCTGGTCGACGGCCTTGGTGGTGGCGCCGAGCTTGCGGCCTTCACCCACCGGCACGACCAGGGTGGCGGTCTTGACGGATACAGCGGCTACGCTTTTTACAACCAGTTCCATGTCTGGGGTCCCCGAATGATCTGTCAGTTGGCGCTGTCTTGGGCAAGCGCTCGTCAAACCGCCCCGGCAACCTTTGCCGGCCAGCGGAAAAGCTGCCAGTTTGAGCTTGCCGCGACCTTGCTGACAACCCCGTCATGCGCCAAGGTGCGCGGCCAAGTGACAGGCGCCGTCAATCACAGGATAATGCGCGCACTTTTACATGGAGGTTCGCCTTGGCGAACCGGCATTGGTCTTGGCTGTCCGAATCGTTCGTCTGGCTTTGAACCCCTGACAACCCAGGAGTGTCTGGTTTGATCGTCTTTCGTTATCTGTCCCGCGAGGTCCTGGTGACCTTGAGCGCCGTCAGCGCCGTGCTGCTGGTGATCATCATGAGCGGGCGCTTCATCAAGTACCTGGCCCAGGCGGCCCAGGGCATGCTCGACCCGGGCGTGCTGTTCATGATCATGGGGTTCCGCCTGCCGGGCTTCCTGCAACTGATCCTGCCGCTGGGGCTGTTCCTCGGTATCCTGCTTGCCTATGGCCGGTTGTATCTCGAAAGCGAGATGACCGTGCTGTCGGCCACTGGCATGAGCCAGCAGCGCCTGCTTGCCGTGACCATGGTGCCGGCGGCACTGGTCGCCCTGCTGGTGGCCTGGCTGAGCCTGAGCCTGGCCCCCCTGGGGGTTGCCCAGGTGCAGAAGATCATCGCCCAGCAGGATACCCTGACCGAGTTCGACACCCTGGTGCCGGGCCGTTTCCAGACCCTGCGCGATGGCTCGCGGGTGACCTACACCGAGCAGCTGTCCGATGACCGCATCAACCTGGCGGGCGTGTTCATCTCCGAGAAGCGCTTCAACCAGGACAAGACCAAGGACCGCGCGCCTTCGGTGCTGGTCGCCGAGAAAGGCCACCAGGAAGTGCAGGCCGACGGCAACCGCTACCTGGTGCTGCAGAACGGATACCGCTACGACGGCAATCCCGGCCAGGCCGACTACCGTGCGATCAAGTACGACACCTATGGCGTGCTGCTGCCAAAGCCTGAGGTCGCCGAAGAGGTGACCGAGCGCGAGGCCATCCCGACTTCCGACCTGTTCGGGCATCAGGGGCTGCGTGAGCGCGCCGAGCTGCAATGGCGCCTGTCGCTGCCGCTGCTGGTGTTCGTGGTCACCCTGCTGGCGGTGCCGCTGTCGCGCGTCAACCCGCGTCAGGGCCGCTTCCTCAAGCTGCTGCCGGCGATTCTCCTGTACATGGCCTATCTGACAATGCTGATTTCCGTGCGTGGCGCCCTGGAGAAGGGCAAGTTGCCTATCTCGCTGGGTATCTGGTGGGTCCATGGCCTGTTCTTGCTGATCGGCCTGGCGCTGATGTACTGGGAGCCACTGCGTCTGAAGCGTGCCGCTCGCCGTGCGGAGGTGGCCCGTGGTTAAACTGGACCGCTACATCGGCCAGAGCGTGCTGCTGGCCATTCTCGCCGTGCTGGGCATCATCCTCGGCCTGGCCTCGTTGTTCGCCTTCATCGATGAGATGGGCGACCTGAGCGACACTTACACGGTCATGGATGCCAGCAGCTTCGTGCTGCTCACCGCGCCGCGCCGGCTCTACGACATGCTGCCGATGGCGGCGCTGATCGGCTGCCTGATCGGCCTGGGCAGCCTGGCCAGCAGCAGCGAGCTGACCATCATGCGCGCTGCCGGTGTGTCCATCGGGCGCATCGTCTGGGCGGTGATGAAGCCGATGCTGGTGCTGATGCTGGTCGGCCTGCTGATCGGCGAATACGTGGCCCCGGTGACCGAGAACAAGGCCCAGGCCGACCGTTCGCTGGCCCAGGGCGGTGGCGAGGCGCAGAGTTCCAAGCGCGGCATGTGGCACCGCCAGGGCGAGGAGTTCGTGCACATCAACTCGGTGCAGCCCAATGGCCTGCTGCTGGGCGTGACCCGTTACCGCTTCGACAGCGAGCGCAAGATCCAGACCTCCAGCTTCGCCCGCCGGGCGCAGTACGTCGATGGCAAATGGATGCTCAACGATGTGGCCACCACCTACTTCCGCGGTGACCACACCGAAGTGGTCAAGAGCCCCGAAGAGGTGTGGGACGTGTCGGTGACCCCGGAGTTGCTCAACACCGTGGTGCTGGCACCGGAGTCGCTGTCGATCACCGGGCTGTGGGACTACATCCACTACCTGTCCGACCAGGGGCTGAACAACGCCCGCTACTGGCTGGCGTTCTGGACCAAGGTCCTGCAGCCGGTGGTCACCGCGGCGCTGGTGCTGATGGCGATTTCGTTCATCTTCGGCCCGTTGCGTTCGGTCACCCTTGGCCAGCGCGTGTTCACCGGTGTGCTGGTGGGCTTCGTGTTCCGCATCGCCGGGGAACTGCTGGGCCCATCGAGCCAGGTGTTCGGCTTCCCGCCGCTGCTGGCGGTGGTGATTCCGGCCGGCATCTGTGCCCTGGCGGGCTTGTGGTTGATGCGCCGGGCGGGTTGATGGCCTGAGCTGCATAAAGAAGCCGACCCTTGGGTCGGCTTTTTTGCGGGTGCTTTTCGCAGGCCTGATGCCCGCGCAGCTCACTTCTTGCGCTTGGGCAGGCGTACCAGCTGGGTCTCGGAATAGATGTCGTGCCAGCTGCGTTTACGTTTGTCGAACAACGACCAGATGAAACCCAGCCCCAGGCACAGCCACGACGCGATCGACACCACGAAACGCAGCAATGCCTGCCAGAGGCTGATGGCGCTGCCATCGGCGTTCTGCACGCGCATGCCCCATACCTGCATGCCCAGGGTCTGGCCACCGTGGGTCCAGAACTTGGCGAAGAAGCCAAACAGGGCGAACAGCAGGATCGTCGACAGCAGCGGGTCGCCGTCCAAGGCACCGGCCTCGGTCAGCTCGCGCATGCGCGCCTCGCCGATGATCGCCATCTGGATCATCTTGTAGGCGCCGGCAGTCACGATCAGCAGGGCCGTGCACAGCAGGAAGTCGTAGAACATCGCGGCCAGGCGACGGCCCAGGCCGACCGGCGGGAAATCACCCTGGGGGTTGAGCAATGGCTTGGACATGCATGACAGCTCCAGATGGCAAAGGCCCATTCTATGGAATTGCGCGCACAAAAAAGCCCCTGTGCGTCAACACAGGGGCTTTTTATCGGAAGATCAGCCTTCGGCCTGGACTTCGTCAGCCTGCATGCCTTTCTGGCCCTGGACGGCCACGAAGGTCACTTTCTGGCCTTCTTTCAGGCTCTTGAAGCCGTTGCCTTGGATGGCGCGGAAGTGCACGAACAGATCCGGACCGCTTTCTGGGGTGATGAAGCCGTAACCTTTTTCGTCATTGAACCACTTGACGGTACCGTTCTGACGCTCAGCCATTGTCTTATTTCCTATGAAGCTTAAATATTGATGACAGTTTCTTTCACACTTTTTGTAAGTGAAAGACTACTGGGCTGGGTTGCAGGAAAGTAAGAGACGTCGAACGGGTTGTAGCAGATTGCGGCTACTGGCCCAGGTCACGAACTGTTGCGACCCATGCAAACACAGTGCAGTGACTCTACGCCAACTGCCGAGCGAAAAACAAGCCCTTGCGACGGGTGAAAATCAGGCTTTTCCCGATCACCTAACGATTTGTCGGAAACGCCGTGGCGCCTGGCCTGGCGCTATGTTCAGAAGTTATTGGACAGGTTCGAAAACGAATATGTCGAACCCGTCCAATCCACTCATTCAGCCACGGTAGTAACGTTGCGCCACGAAAGGCATTTTGCTGACTTTCATGGCAACTTGCTTGCCGCGCACCATTGCAAACAGTGCAGTGTCCAGGGTGGTGTGTTCGTTATCGACATAGCCCATTGTGACCGGCGCGCCGAGCGTCGGGCCGAAGCCGCCGCTGCACACCTCGCCGACCACCTTGCCTGTCGCGTCGACGATCTGCGCGCCTTCACGCACCGGGGTGCGCTCCTGGGGCAGCAGGCCTACGCGCTTGCGCGCCACGCCGGACTGTTGCTGGGCAAACACGGTGTCGGCACCTGGGAAACCACCGGCCCGTGCGCCGTCGGCGCGGCGCACCTTGGAGATGGCCCACAGCAGGCTTGCCTCGATCGGCGTGGTGGTGGTGTCCATGTCGTGGCCGTACAGGCACAGGCCGGCCTCCAGGCGCAGTGAGTCGCGTGCGCCCAGGCCGATTGGCTGTACCTCTGGCTCGGCCAGCAGCCGGCGCGCCAGCGCTTCGGCCTTGTCTGCCGGCACGGAAATCTCGAAGCCGTCCTCACCGGTGTAGCCCGAGCGGCTGACATAGCAGTCGGCGCCGAGCAGTTGAACGGGCTGGAACTGCATGAACGTCATCTTCGCCACCGCAGGTGCCAGGCGCTCCAATACCTTGACCGCCGCCGGGCCCTGGAGGGCGAGCAGGGCGCGATCCTCGAACAGCGGCTGGATCTCGCAGCGGCTGCCGATGTGCTGGCGCAGGTGGGCCAGGTCCTGCTCCTTGCAGGCGGCGTTGACCACCAGGAACAGGGTGTCGTCACCGAGGTTGGCGACCATCAGGTCGTCGAGGATGCCACCCTCGGCATTGGTGAACATGGCATAGCGCTGCATGCCCACCGGCAGGTCGATGATGTCCACCGGCACCAGGGTTTCCAGGGCCTTGGCGGCGTCGTTGCCGCGCAGGATGATCTGGCCCATGTGCGAAACGTCGAACAGGCCGGCCTGCTCGCGGGTGTGCAGGTGCTCCTTGAGCACGCCCAAGGGATATTGCACGGGCATGTCGTAGCCGGCGAACGGCACCATGCGCGCGCCCAGTTCCAGGTGCAGGGCGTGCAGCGGGGTCTTGTGCAGTGTTTCGGACATCGGTGACTCCTTGGTTTTTATTCGGGTCAACATTCGATGATGTTGACGGCCAGACCGCCGCGGGCGGTCTCCTTGTACTTGCTTTTCATGTCGGCGCCGGTCTGGCGCATGGTGCGGATGACCTTGTCGAGGGAAACGTAGTGCTGCCCGTCGCCGCGCAGGGCCATGCGCACCGCGTTGATCGCCTTCACCGAGCCCATGGCGTTGCGCTCGATGCAGGGCACCTGGACCAGCCCGCCGATGGGGTCGCAGGTCAGGCCCAGGTTGTGTTCCATGCCGATCTCGGCGGCGTTCTCCACCTGTTGCGGGGTACCGCCCATCACCTCGCACAGGGCGCCTGCGGCCATGGAGCAGGCCACGCCGACCTCGCCCTGGCAGCCCACCTCGGCCCCGGAGATCGATGCGTTCTCCTTGTACAGAATGCCGATTGCCGCGGCAGTGAGCAGGAAGCGCACCACCCCGTCCTCGTTGGCGCCGGGCACGAAGCGCATGTAGTAGTGCAGCACCGCGGGGACAATGCCGGCCGCGCCATTGGTCGGTGCCGTGACCACGCGTCCGCCGTAGGCGTTTTCCTCGTTCACCGCCAGGGCGTAGAGGTTGACCCAGTCGAGCACCGACAGCGCATCACGCAGGCTGGCTTCCGGATGCCGGCTGAGCTGGCGGTACAACGCCGGAGCCCGGCGCTTGACCTTCAGCCCGCCAGGCAGGATGCCTTCGTGCCGGCAACCGGCCTCGACGCAGTCCTGCATCACCTGCCAGATGCGCAGCAGGCCGGCACGGGTCTCGGCTTCCGGGCGCCAGGCGGCCTCGTTGGCCAGCATCACCTGGCTGAACGACAGGTGCTGCGCGGTGCAGTGGCCGAGCAGTTCCTTGCCGGTCTTGAAAGGGTAGGGCAGCACGGTGCTGTCCTCGACGATGCGGTCATGGCCGGCCGCATCCTCGTCAACCACGAAACCGCCTCCCACCGAATAGTACTCGCGGCTACGGATCTGCAGGCCGGCGGCATCGAAGGCGCGGAAGATCATGCCGTTGGGGTGGTAGGCCAGCGGTTTGCGGATCATCGCCAGGTGCTGTTTTTCGACGAAGTCGATGTCGTGTTCACCGAGCAGGCTGAGCCGACCGCTTTCACGAATGGCTTGCAGGCGGGCGGGGATGGCTTCGGTATCGACGCTGTCCGGATGCTCGCCTTCCAGGCCAAGCAACACGGCCTTGTCGCTGCCGTGGCCCTTGCCGGTGGCGCCGAGGGAGCCGTACAGCTCGGCCTTGACCGTGGCCGTGCCGGCCAGCAGGCCATCACGGCGCAAGCCTTCGGCGAAGCGCGCGGCGGCGCGCATCGGCCCGACCGTGTGCGAGCTGGAGGGGCCGATGCCGATCTTGAACAGGTCGAAGACGCTCAAAGACATGCTGCTTCCTCCTGATGATGGCCAGTAAGCCCATTGGGGGCTGCTACGCAGCCCATCGCCGGCAAGCCGGCTCCCACAGCTTAGCGCTGAACCTGTGGGAGCCGGCTTGCCGGCGATGGGGCGCACAGCGGCCCCACCCGATCAGACGTCCTGGTAACTCTCGATCGACGGGCAGGCGCACACCAGGTTGCGGTCGCCGAACACGTTGTCGACCCGGCCGACCGGTGGCCAGTACTTGCCTTCCACCAGGCTCGGCAGCGGATACACCGCCTGCTCGCGGCTGTAGCCGTGGGCCCATTCGCCGGCAAGTTCCGCCGCGGTGTGCGGCGCGTTCTTCAGCGGGTTGTCGTCCTTGTCCAGGCTGCCGTTCTCGACCGCGCGAATCTCTTCGCGGATCTGGATCATGGCGTCGCAGAATCGATCCAGTTCCTCTTTCGACTCGCTTTCGGTCGGTTCGATCATCAGCGTGCCGGCCACCGGGAAGGACATGGTCGGGGCGTGGAAGCCGAAGTCGATCAGGCGCTTGGCGACGTCGTCGACGCTGATGCCGCTGGTGTCCTTGAGCGGACGCAGGTCGAGGATGCACTCGTGCGCCACCAGGCCGTTGCCGCCGGTGTACAGCACAGGATAGTGCTCTTCCAGGCGACGGGCGATGTAGTTGGCGTTGAGGATCGCCATCTGCGAGGCGCGCTTGAGGCCCGCGCCACCCATCATGCGAATGTACATCCAGGTGATCGGCAGGATGCTGGCGCTGCCGAACGGTGCGGCGCATACCGCGCCCTGGGTGTTTTCCAGCTGGGCATGGCCCGGCAGGAATGGCGCCAGGTGCGCCTTGACGCCGATCGGGCCGACGCCCGGGCCGCCGCCGCCGTGGGGGATGCAGAAGGTCTTGTGCAGGTTCAGGTGCGAGACGTCGCCGCCGAACTTGCCCGGGGCGCACAGGCCGACCATGGCGTTCATGTTGGCGCCGTCGATGTACACCTGGCCGCCGTTGTCGTGGATGATCGCGCAGATCTCGCCGATGGCTTCCTCGAATACGCCGTGGGTGGACGGGTAGGTGATCATGATCGCCGCCAGGCGCTCGCGGTGCTCGATGGCCTTGGCACGCAGGTCGTCGATGTCGACGTTGCCGCGCGCGTCGCAGGCGGTCACCACCACGCGCATGCCGGCCATGTGCGCGGTGGCGGGGTTGGTGCCGTGGGCCGAGGACGGGATCAGGCAGATGTCACGGTGGCTGTCGCCACGGCTGCGGTGGTAGGCGCGGATCGCCAGCAGGCCGGCGTATTCGCCTTGGGAGCCGGCGTTGGGCTGCAGTGACACGGCGTCATAGCCGGTGGCGGCGCAGAGCATGGCTTCCAGCTCGCTGGTCATCTGCAGGTAGCCCTGGCTTTGCGCGGCCGGGGCAAACGGGTGCAGGTTGCCGAACTCGGCCCAGGTCACTGGGATCATTTCGCTGGCGGCGTTGAGCTTCATGGTGCACGAGCCCAGCGGGATCATGGTGCGGTCCAGGGCCAGGTCCTTGTCGGCCAGGCGGCGCAGGTAGCGCATCAGCTCGGTTTCGCTGTGGTAGCGGTTGAACACCGGGTGCTCGAGGATGGCCGACTGGCGCAGCAGGCCGGCCGGCAGGCGCACGGCGACGGTGTTGGCCAGGGCGGTGAAGTCAGGGCTGGCCTGGCCGTCGGCGAACAGCTGCCACAGGGCCTCGACATCGGCCTGGGTGCTGGTTTCGTCCAGCGACAGGCCCAGCTGGGCGGCGTCGACCTGGCGCAGGTTGATGCCCTGGACGCGGGCCTTGTCGTGCAGCGCGCTGGTGCTGGCACCGGTGGCCAGGGTGAGGGTGTCGAAGAAATCGCCGGTGACCACCTTGATGCCCAGCTTGGTCAGGCCGGTAGCGAGGATCGCGGTCAGCGCATGGGTGCGCTCGGCAATGCGCTTGAGGCCGGCAGGGCCGTGGTACACGGCGTACATGCTGGCGATATTGGCCAGCAGCACCTGGGCGGTGCAGATGTTGCTGGTGGCCTTCTCGCGGCGGATGTGCTGCTCGCGGGTCTGCATGGCCAGGCGCAGGGCCGGCTTGCCGAAGCGGTCGATCGACACGCCCACCAGACGGCCCGGCATGTCGCGCTTGAAGGCGTCGCGGGTGGCGAAGTAGGCCGCGTGCGGGCCACCGAAGCCCAGCGGCACGCCGAAGCGCTGGGCACTGCCGATGGCCACGTCGGCGTCGAATTCGCCCGGCGGGGTGAGCAGGGTCAGGGCCAGCAGGTCGGCGGCCACGGCCACCAGGGCGCCTGCGCCGTGGAAGCGCTGCACCACCTCGCGGTAGTCGAACACATCACCGTTGCTGGCCGGGTACTGCAGCAGGGCGCCAAAGAAGGCGCTGACGTCGCCCAGTTCGCGCTCGTCGCCCACCACCACCTCGATGCCCAGCGGTTCGGCGCGGGTGCGCAGCACGTCGAGGGTCTGCGGGTGGCAGTGCACGGAAGCGAAGAAGGCATGGCTGGCCTTGTTCTTCGACAGGCGCTTGCAGAAGGTCATGGCTTCTGCGGCGGCGGTGGCCTCGTCGAGCAGGGAAGCGTTGGCGATCGGCAGGCCGGTGAGATCGCTGATCAGGGTCTGGAAGTTCAGCAGCGCTTCCAGGCGGCCCTGGGAAATCTCCGGCTGGTATGGGGTGTAGGCGGTGTACCAGGCCGGGTTCTCCAGCAGGTTGCGCAGGATCGGCGCCGGGGTGTGGGTGTTGTAGTAGCCCTGGCCGATGTAGCTCTTGAACAGCTGGTTCTTGCCGGCGATGGCTTTCAATGCGGCAAGGGCATCGGCCTCGCTCTGCCCGTCGTGGCTGCCGAGCACGCTGGTGCCCTTGATGCTGTCGGGGATGACCGCGGCGGTCATCGCGTCCAGCGAGTCGAAGCCCAGGGTCGTGAGCATGGCCTGCTCGTCAGCGGCGCGTGGGCCGATGTGGCGGGCGATGAATTCGTTTGCGGTGCCGAGGTTGATGGTCATGGTGATTCCTCAGGCGTCGTCGTTGGCTTTGAGCAGGCGGTCGTAGGCATCCTGGTCGAGCAGGGCATGCACTTCGCTCATGTCGGCGGGCTTGAAGCGGAAGAACCAGCCTTCGCCCAGCGGGTCTTCGTTGACCAGCTCGGGGTTGTCGTTGAGGCCTTCGTTGACCGCGACCACTTCACCGGCCAGTGGCATGTACACGCCGCTGGCGGCCTTGACCGACTCCACGGTGGAGGCTTCGGCGCCCTTGTCGTACTGCTGCAGCTCCGGCAGTTGCACATAGACCACATCACCCAAGGCGTTCTGGGCGTAGGCGGTGATGCCCACGGTGACGCTGCCATCGGCTTCGACGCGCAGCCATTCGTGATCTTCGGTGAAACGCAACTCGCTCATGGGAATTCCTCGGGAAGCAGGGGCGTTGGGCGCGGTAGGCTCCGCGCTCTTAAGGTTGGAATTCCCTTAGCAATAATGCGGCCAGTCTTAAAAACCCTTATAAATCAATTGGTTAGTTTGTTAAGGCAATCGATTTGTCATTTTTGTGGAATGAAATCGATACAGGAGAAGGGTGATTCAAAAGCACTGTGGGATCAAACCCTTGTACACAGGCACCCAGATGGGTGTGTAGCGAATTCTGTACAGTGGAATGATTTTAATACGGCCTGCTTCCGGAGCGGGACTGGCCCGGCGAAGCAGCATCAGGCCTTGTTTGGAATACCGTACTTGCGCAAGCGCTGGGCTATCGCGGTATGCGAGGTTTGCAAGCGCCCCGCCAACTGCCGCGTCGAGGGATAGCTGGCATACAGGCGTTGCAGCAACTCCCGCTCGAAATCCCCCACGGCCTGTTCCAGGCTGGCCACCTCGCCATCCTGCCCGCGGGCCACCGAGGTGCCGGCGATGTCCAGGTCGTCGATATCCACCACATTGCTTTCGCAGATGGCCGCGGCGCGGAAGATCACGTTCTGCAACTGACGCACATTGCCCGGCCAGGGGTTGCCCAGCAGCGCCGGATGGGTAGCGGGCGCCAGGCGGCAGGGCGGGCGCTGGATCTGGGTACAGGCCTGCTGCATGAAGTATTGCGCCAGGGACAGGATGTCCTGGCCGCGATCACGCAGGGGCGGCACCTGCAGGTTGAGCACGTTGAGGCGGTAGAACAGGTCTTCACGGAAGGTGCCCTCGGCGACCATGCGCTCAAGGTCGCGGTGGGTGGCGCTGATGATGCGCACATCCACCTTCACCTCGCGGTCGCCGCCGACGCGGCGGAAGCTGCCGTCGCTGAGGAAGCGCAGCAGTTTGGCCTGCAGGTACGGCGACATCTCGCCGATCTCGTCGAGGAACACCGTGCCCTGGTTGGCCAGCTCCATCAGCCCGGGCTTGCCGCCGCGCTGCGCGCCGGTGAAGGCGCCTGGGGCGTAGCCGAACAGCTCGCTCTCGGCCAGGCTCTCGGGCAGTGCCGCGCAGTTGAGTGCGAGGAACGGCGCGGCATGGCGGCTGCTGATGGCGTGGCAGGCGCGGGCCACCAGCTCTTTGCCGGTGCCGGTTTCGCCATGCACCAGCAGCGGCGCGTCGAGGGCCGCCACGCGCAGGGCGCGGGCCTTGAGGGTGCGAATCGCCGGGGAGTCGCCGAGCATGGCGTCGAAGCCTTCGGCGTGGTCGTGGTGCAGGGCCGACAGCCGCTCGCCCATGCGGTTCGGCGGGTACAGCGTCAGCAGGCCGCCGGCGTGGGTGATCGGCGTGGCGTCGAGCAGCAAGCTCTGGCCGTTCAACTGCATTTCGCGCATGGGCAGGTGGAAATTGTTGTCCAGCAGGGCCTGCAGCAGGTCGGGGTCGCCGAACAGCTCGCCCACCGAACGCCCGGCGGACTCACGCCCGCACAGGGCGATCAGCGCCGGGTTGGCCAGCAGTACCTTGCCCGCGCTGTCCACCGCCAGCACCGGGTCGCTCATGGCGGCGAGCAGGGCGTCGAGTTGCAGGTGCCGGCGTTGGCCGGGGAGGATGTCGACCACTTCCACCGATTGCACGCCGCGTACCTCGAACAGCGCGTCGTGCAGCTCTTCGAGCACGGCAGGGCTCAGGGTCGGGGCGTCGATGTAGACGTTCGGCGGGACCATCTCCACGGCATCGAGGTTGAGGTTGCGAGCGCCGAGCAGGGCCAGGACTTCCTGGGTGATGCCGACGCGGTCGATGAAGCTGACGTGGATGCGCATGGGGAGATCGGGGCAGTGGCCAAGCGAGTGCGCCAGTATGCCTTGGGAAGGGCTCTAAACCCAATCGCGGGGCAAGCCCGCTGCCACGAAGCCCCGCGATTGCACTCAGCCCAGATGCTCAGGCTTGATCGAATCACCCGATTTGACATCGAGCTTCTGGCGAATGTCTTCGAACATGTAGTCGTAGAGCTTGTGCGGCGAACCGAGGCTCTCGAATTTCTTCGGCGCTGGCAGGTACGACTGGGCCTTGCGGCTCAACTGCATCAGAAAGCTGGGTAGCACCTGGTCCTTGGCCAGGAAGAACTTCTCATCGACGGCCTTGCCCTCGATGTGGCCATGCATGCGGAACTGGATACCGCGGCCTTCGCTGGGATCCGATACGGCCTCGTAGTCGATGCACAGGTCGTAGCTGTGGTCGTTGGTGTTCAGCGCAGTGCGCTCGATATGCACGTGACCGGGTTGATACTGGGCCATGGCGAGGTCCTCCGGAAGGTTGAAAACGGCCGGTGCCAGGCACCGGCCAACTGCGTTCAACGGTAGCTGATTCCCGGCTTGGCGGTGGAAACGCGGGTACCGGCGGTGCCTTTGACGATGTCCTCGATGTTCTCCAGCGAGCTGATTACCGCGACCTTGCCGGTATGCCGGGCGAAATCGCAGGCAGCCTGCACCTTGGGCCCCATGGAGCCGGCGGCAAAGCCCAGCTTCTCGAGCTCGTCGGGATGCGCCTGGGCGATGGCTTTTTGTGTCGGCTTGCCGAAATCGATGTACGCAGCGTCGACGTCGGTAGCGATGATCAGCAGGTCGGCATCCAGCTGTTCGGCCAGCAGCGCCGAGCAAAGGTCCTTGTCGATCACCGCCTCGATACCCTTGAGCTTGCGGTTTTCGTCGTACATGGTAGGAATGCCGCCGCCGCCGGCGCAGATCACGATGCTGCTTTTTTCCAGCAGCCATTTGATCGGGCGGATCTCGAAGATGCGCTTGGGTTTCGGGCTGGCCACGACCCGGCGGTACTTGTCGCCGTCGGGCTTGACCACCCAGCCCTTGTCCTTGGCCAGGCGCTCGGCTTCGTCCTTGGCGTACACGGGGCCGATGAACTTGGTCGGATCCTTGAACGCCGGGTCGTTGGCGTCCACTTCGACTTGCGTCAGCAGGGTGGCGAACGGCACCTCGAAGTCCAGCAGGTTGCCCAGTTCCTGTTCGATCATGTAGCCGATCATGCCTTCGGTTTCAGCGCCAAGCACGTCCAGCGGATAGGCTTCATCCGGCTTGTACGACAGCCCCTGCAGCGACAGCAGGCCGACTTGCGGCCCGTTGCCGTGGGCGATGACCAGTTCGTTGCCGGGATGGATCTTGGCGATCTGTTCGGTGGCGGTGCGGATATTGGCGCGCTGGTTGTCGGCGGTCATCGGCTCGCCGCGGCGCAGCAGGGCGTTGCCGCCCAATGCAACAACGATACGCATGGGGAATGTCCTTTGCGGATTTAGGGTAAGCGCCTCGTTCCTTTGTGGGAGCCGGCTTGCCGGCGATCACTGGCGAAGCCGGTGCCATGCACCGTGTTGCCCGTATCGCCGGCAAGCCGGCTCCCGCAGAGTCAAGGCCGCTGTCAGAGATCAGCCAGGGTCGACACGAGGATCGCCTTGATCGTGTGCATGCGGTTTTCCGCCTGCTCGAAGGCGATGCACGCCGGCGACTCGAACACGTCATCGGTCACTTCGATGCCGTTGGCCAGGTGCGGGTACTGTTCGGCGATCTGCTTGCCGACCTTGGTCTCGGAGTTGTGGAACGCCGGCAGGCAGTGCATGAACTTGGTGCGCGGGTTGCCGGTGGACTTCATCAGCTCCTTGTTCACCTGGTACGGCAGCAGTTGCTGGATACGCTCGCCCCAGGCCTCGACCGGTTCGCCCATTGATACCCATACATCGGTGTGGACAAAGTCGACGCCCTTGACCGCGGCTTTCGGGTCTTCGGTCAGGGTGATGCGCGCGCCGCTTTCTTCTGCGTACTTTTTGCACCGTTCGACCAGGTCGTCATGCGGCCACAGGGCCTTGGGCGCGGCGATGCGCACGTCCATGCCGAGCTTGGCGCCGATCAGCAGCAGCGAGTTGCCCATGTTGTTGCGGGCATCGCCCAGGTAGGCATAGCTGATGTCGTGCAGCGGCTTGTCGCTGTGCTCGCGCATGGTCAGCACGTCGGCGATCATCTGGGTCGGGTGGTATTCGTCGGTGAGGCCGTTGAACACCGGCACGCCAGCGAACTTGGCCAGTTCCTCGACGATCTCCTGCTTGAAGCCGCGATACTCGATGGCGTCGTACATGCGCCCGAGCACGCGGGCGGTGTCCTTCATGCTTTCCTTGTGGCCGATCTGCGAGGAGTTGGGATCGATATAAGTGACGTTGGCGCCCTGGTCGTAGGCGGCGACTTCGAAGGCGCAGCGGGTGCGGGTCGAGGTCTTCTCGAAGATCAGGGCGATGTTGTTACCTTTCAGGTGCTGCTGCTCGGTGCCGGTGTACTTGGCGCGCTTGAGGTCGCGGGACAGGTCAAGCAGGTAACGCAGCTCGCGGGTGGTGTGATGTTCGAGGCTGAGCAGGTTACGGTTGTGGATGTTGAACGCCATGATGATTCTCCTTGAGTTCGGTAATCCCCCGGCCGCCGCTGGGTGAGCACGGCCGGGGTAATGGACGTTTAGTAGTCGATAGGGTCGCGCACGATCGGGCAGGTCATGCAGTGACCGCCGCCGCGGCCCCGGCCCAGTTCGCCGGCGCTGATGGTGATGACCTCGATCCCGGCCTTGCGCAGCAGGGTATTGGTGTAGGTGTTGCGGTCATAGCCGATGACCACGCCGGGCTCCACGGCCACCACGTTGTTGCCGTCATCCCACTGTTCGCGCTCGGCGGCGAAGCTGTTGCCACCGGTCTCGACCACGCGCAGCTTGACCCCCAGGTGCTCGCCGACCACCTCGATGAATGACTTGTTCTCGCGGCGCACGTCCATGCCGTAAGGCTTGCTTTCGTCCGGGCGAATGATGAACGGCACGATCTCTCTCACCACCTCCGGGAAGACCGTGACCAGGTCGCGGTCGCAGAAGCTGAACACGGTGTCCAGGTGCATCGCGGCGCGGGATTTGGGCAGGCCGGCGACGATGACTTTTTCCACCGCGCCTTTGGCGAAGAGGCTCTGTGCCAGCTGGCCGATGGCCTGACGCGAGGTGCGCTCGCCCATACCGATGAGCACCACGCCCTTGCCGATCGGCATCACGTCGCCGCCTTCGAGGGTGGCGTTGCCGTGGTCCTTGTCCGGGTCGCCGTACCAGACCTGGAAGTCGGCGTTGGTGAACTCCTTGTGGAACTTGTAGATGGCGGTGGTCAGCAGGGTTTCCTGGCGTCGCGCAGGCCAGTACATCGGGTTGAGCGTCACGCCGCCGTAGATCCAGCAGGTGGTGTCGCGGGTGAACTGGGTGTTTGGCAGCGGCGGCAGGATGAAGCTGGAGTGGCCCAGGTAGTCGTTGTACATCTTGACCACGCTAGCGCCTTCGCTTTCCGGCAGGTCCTGGCCTGCCACGCCGCCGATCAGGAATTCGGCCAGGTGGCGTGGGTCGAGGCCCTCGAGCCAGCTACGCACTTCGTTGGTGAGGCCGACGCCGACGGTGTCGGAGGTGATCTTGCGGTCGAGAATCCACTTCAGCGCTTCAGGTTGCTGGACGATATCGGTCAGCAGGTTGTGCATCTCCAGGACATCGACGCCGCGCTCACGCATCTTGGTGACGAAGTCGAAGTGATCGCGCTTGGCCTGGTCGACCCAGATCACGTCGTCGAACAGCAGTTCGTCGCAGTTGCTCGGGGTCAGGCGCTTGTGCGCCAGGCCCGGGCTGCAGACCATCACTTTGCGCAGCTTGCCGGCTTCGGAATGAACGCCGTATTTCTGTTTCTCAGTGGACATGGTGAATCCTCCTGTAATGCGAAGACATGGGTTCAGAGCGTCAGGAAGCCGTCATACAAGCCGTAGGCAGCCAACAGGGCGCCCGCGACCACGGCGGCGAAGATCAGTTTTTCCACGCTGGTGAAGATCGGCTGGCCGACCTCGCGCTTGGCCTTGGCGAACAGGATCGCGCCGGGGGCGTAGAGCAGGGCCGAGAGCAGCAGGTACTTGACGCCACCGGCGTACAGCAGCCAGATCGCGTAGAGCAGGGCGATGCCGCCGATGATCAGGTCTTTCTTGCGTTCGGCCAGGGCCTGTTCGTAGGTTTCGTTGCGCCAGGCGAGCAGGAAGGCATAAGCCGCCGACCACAGGTAAGGCACCAGGATCATCGAGGTGGCGAGGTAGATCAGCGACAGGTAGGTGCTGTTGGAGAACAGGGTGATGACCAGGAAGATCTGCACCATGGCGTTGGTCAGCCACAGGGCGTTGGCCGGCACATGGTTGGCGTTCTCGCGGCGCAGGAACTCCGGCATGGTGTGGTCCTTGGCGGCGGCGAACATGATCTCGGCGCACAGCAGCACCCATGACAGCAGTGCCCCCAGCAGCGAGATGATCAGGCCGACGCTGATCAGCACCGCGCCCCAGTGGCCTACCACATGTTCAAGCACGGCAGCCATCGACGGGTTCTGCAGCTTGGCCAGCTCGGGTTGGGTCAGCACGCCCAGCGACAGCACGTTGACCAGCACCAGGAACAGCAGCACGGTAATAAAGCCGATGACCGTGGCCTTGCCGACGTCAGAGCGCTTTTCCGCACGAGAAGAGAAGATGCTCGCGCCCTCGATGCCGATGAACACCCACACGGTGACCAGCATCATGTTGCGCACCTGGTTCATCACGCTGCCCAACTCCGGTGTGCCCACGGCCCAGATATCCGCGGTGAACACATCGAGCTTGAACGCGAACAGGCAGATCAGGGCGAACAGGGCCAGCGGCACGACCTTGGCCACGGTGGTGACCAGGTTGATGAACGCGGCTTCCTTGATGCCGCGCAATACCAGGAAATGCACGGCCCACAGCAGGACCGAGGCGCCGATCACCGCCGCCGGGGTGTTGCCCTCACCGAAAACCGGGAAGAAGTACCCCAGGGTGCTGAACAGCAGCACGAAATAGCCGACGTTGCCCAGCCAGGCGCTGATCCAGTAGCCCCAGGCTGAGGAAAAGCCCATGTAATCGCCAAAACCAGCCTTGGCGTAGGCGTACACGCCGCCGTCCAGGTCGGGTTTGCGGTTGGCCAGGGTCTGGAATACGAAGGCGAGGGTGAGCATGCCCACCGCGGTAATGGCCCAGCCGATCAGCACCGCGCCGACACCGGCACTGGCGGCCATGTTTTGCGGCAATGAGAAGATCCCGCCGCCGATCATCGAACCCACTACAAGTGCAACAAGCGCACCCAGTTTTAGTTTTCCGGGAGAATCAGACATTTATCGACTCCGTACCAGGAGAAAGTTGACCTCAGAATAAATCTGACGCCTGGATCATTCGCTGACTTAGATCAGTTCATGCCAGCATGAAGGTAAGAAAAAACCTTCATGCGTCTCCTGGAGGATGCCGACAGCTTCGTTGCAGGCCTTGTACGCTGGCACCTCCATGTCCTTCTGGAGCAAACGCTCCGTTTTGCCTGCGAACCATGAAGTTAGTCTCTTTTAGGCTTTTCGCAAATTTTTCACAGTAAATAGCGACGTATTTAGGTAGGGAGTGAGATACTTTGCAATTGTCACTTTTCACTGCCCCGCGCTATAGACAGTCCGGTTATGAGTGCTATAGCTTTAATGGCTCGATTCAATAAGAAACTTGTAACATTCATGTTGCCAAATACGTTTACGCGCACCCGCGCACGAGGAGCCCCATGAGCGAACCGGGACAGAAGCTACGCCTGGGCGCGCTGATCGCGTTGGTGGTCGGTTCGATGATCGGCGGTGGGATCTTCTCGTTGCCGCAAAACATGGCGGCGCGCGCCGATGTCGGCGCAGTGCTGATCGGTTGGGGCATCACCGCGGTGGGCATGCTGGCATTGGCCTTTGTGTTCCAGACCCTGGCCAACCACAAACCTGAGTTGGACTCCGGGGTGTACGCCTATGCCAAGGCCGGTTTTGGCGACTACATGGGCTTTTCTTCGGCCTGGGGCTACTGGATCAGTGCCTGGTTGGGCAACGTTGGCTATTTCGTGCTGCTGTTCAGCACCCTCGGTTTCTACTTCCCGGTGTTCGGCCAAGGTAATACGCCGATGGCCATCGGCTGTGCTTCATTGCTGCTGTGGGCGGTGCACTTCCTGGTGCTGCGTGGCATCAAGGAGGCGGCCTTCATCAACCAGGTGACCACTGTGGCCAAGGTCGTGCCGTTGCTGATATTCATCGTCATCGCGGCTGTCGCCTTTCGCGCCGATATTTTCACCCGCGACATCTGGGGGATGAGCAATCCGCAGTTCGGCAGCGTCCTCGAGCAGGTCCGCAACATGATGCTGGTGACGGTGTTCGTGTTCATCGGCATCGAAGGTGCGAGTGTCTATTCGGGGCGAGCGCTGCGTCGCACTGATGTGGGCAAGGCCACGGTGATCGGCTTTCTCGGCGTGCTGGCGCTGCTGGTGCTGGTCAACGTGTTGTCGCTGGGGGTCATGACCCAGCCGGAACTTGCCGGGTTGCAGAATCCATCGTTGGCGTCGGTGCTGGAGCACATCGTCGGGCCCTGGGGCGCATTACTGATCAGCCTCGGCCTGGCGGTGTCGTTGCTCGGGGCGCTGCTGTCGTGGGCGCTGTTGTGTGCCGAGATCCTCTTCGCCACTGCCCGTGACAAGACCATGCCGCGGTTCCTGGCGCGAGAAAACGCCAACCATGTGCCGGCCAACGCCTTGTGGCTGACCAACGTGATGATTCAGGGCTTTTTGTTGATCACACTGTTCTCCGCCGGTACCTACACCAGCCTGATCTACCTGGCGTCGTCGATGATCCTGGTTCCTTACTTCTGGTCGGCGGCCTATGCGGTGTTGCTGACCGTGCGAGGCGAGAGCTACCAGGGGCAGGCGGGGTTGCGGCGCAAGGACATGCTGGTTGCCGTGATCGCGCTGTCATATGCGGTGTGGTTGCTGTATGCCGGTGGGCTCAAGTACATCCTGCTGTCGGCGTTGCTCTATGCCCCGGGGGTGATCCTGTTCGCCCGGGCCAAGCGCGAGCAGGGGCAGGTGCTGTTCACCGCATGGGAGAAGCTGATTTTCGCGGCGGTGCTGGTGGGCGCCGGGTTGGCGGCGTATGCGCTGTATTCGGGCTTGCTTAGCCTCTGACTGCTCATGTCAGGCGCGATTGAATCAATTTTGCAGTTCGACGCTGCCTTGCGGAACAGGCCGTTCCGGGCGTGACCAGATCCATAGGTTGCCGAGCGCCATGCCGCCGATGGCAAGGAATACGGGCCAGTGGTGCTCGAGGACGATCAGCATGAGGCTTGCGCATAGCAACATGCTGATAGTGGCGCTGATCTTGGCGCGCCGCTGGATCACCTTGCCGTTGCGCCAATTGAAGAGGATCGGGCCGAACAGTCGGTGGTTCTCAAGCCACGCGGACAGCCGCGGCGAGCTGCGGGTAGCGGCCCAGGCGGCGAGGAGGATGAACTCGGTGGTGGGCAGCCCGGGAATGACGATGGCGACCAGGCCAATGCCCAGGCTCACATAGGCCAGGATCGCATACAGCAGGCGGGATACTTTGGAGCGGGCGATTCGGGTCATGGTCTCACTGCAACGGTGCGGCCGCCCGCAGACGGCCGGGTAAAGCGTGTCAGGCCAGCGCCGCGTCGGCGGCATAGGCATGCTTGAGCAGCTCGGTGAAGCGCTCGAAGGCGGCGACCGCGCCACGTTCGGCGGCGGCGTCTTCCTCGGGCGACAGGTCCAGGCTGTCGAGGATGCGGGTGAACTGTTTCCAGCCTTCGGCGCGACCGCCGGCCGGTTCGCCCAGGTGACGGGCACCGAAGGTTTCGGACAGTTCCAGGGCCACGGCGCGCTTGATCAGGAATGCGGCGCCCAGTTTGGAGCCTTCGGAGACGAAGATCCAGCCCAGGGCTTCGCCCAGGCTTGGCTTGCCCAGGGCGCCGGCGAAGGGCGCGGGCACTTCGGTGTCGAGGTCGGCCAGGTCGAGGCGGGCCTGCTCGGCGCGGCAGCGCTCGGCCAGGTCGGGGACGATGGCGATCAGTTGCGGGTCGGTGTACAGCGCCTGCAACTCGGACTGGAACAGGTACTGGGCGACCACGAAGCGGGCGAAGCTCTCGCGGCTGTCGAACGGCTTGTGCGACTTGACCAGGGCGTCCAGCTCGGTGTGCGGGGCATGGGTGACCTGGTTCAGGCGCTGGGAGCGCAGGTTGGCGCGTTCGGTGGAAGGGGCGGTCATGGGGGCATCCTTGGAAAATGGGGCGTCTAGTGACAAGACGAAACAGAAGACGCTGAACAGTAAAAAAACCTCACCTGCGAAGTGAAATCATTCGCACAGGGCTCGATGCAGCGCCGGGCAAGCCCGCTCCCACGCGGGAACTGGGGGAACGAGCTTGTCCGGCGATGGCGATCTCAACCCGTCAGATGTCCCACACCAGGTTGATGGCAAAGTTGCGGCCCGGCATGGTCAGGCGATCGAGATTGGCCGGCTGGGTCACTCCCGCTTCGCCAAGCGCGTCGTAGCCACGTACGTCATCCCACTGCCAGTACTTCTTGTCGGTCAGGTTGTAGAGGCCTGCGTTGACGGTGATGTCGTCGGTCACTTTGTAGTAGCCGGTCAGGTCCAGCACGCCGTAGCCAGGCGTGCGGAACTGCTTGCTGGCGCCATCGGGGGCGAAGAAGGTGGAGTCGTCGACGCGGTCCTTGCGCTTGACCAGAGTCCAGCTCAGCAGCCCCCCATAGTTCTGTTGCTCGTAGCCCAGGCCGAGGACCGCGGTCAGCGGGTTGACGCTGTTCAGTGGCTGACCGTTGTCATCGTTGCGGCCGCGGGCATAGGCCAGCGAGCCTTGGGTGTACAGGCCCTGGGCAGCGCCGAAGTGGTCGAGGTTGAGGCGGCCCTTGAACTCCGCGCCCTTGATGGTGGCGTGCTTGATGTTGTTGGCCTGGAAGGTCGAACCCAGGTTGGCCGACTGCACGGCGTCTTCGTTGATGAAGTCGCGGTACTTGTTGTAGAACACCGCGATATCGAAGTTGCCGGCCTCGAAGTTACCGCGCAGGCCGGTTTCGTAGCTCTTGCTCTTCTCTGGCTCGAGGTCCGGGTTGGGTTGGACGCTGTAGCCCAGGGTCGGGTTGTCGAAGCGGCCGAACATGGCCTTGGCGGTCGGGGTACGGAAGCCCTCGGCGTATTGGCCGTACCAGGTGTAGTTGTCGTTGAAGGCATAGGTCACGCCGAATTTCGGCGAAACGCGGTGCCATTTCTTGTCTGCGTCGTCGATGGCCCCAGGCGCTGCACCGTTACCCTGGACCCCGCGCAGGAACTCGCTGGTCATCTGCGGTTCCATACGGGTGTAGTCGTACCGAGCGCCGGGCAGGAAGGTCCAGTTGTTCCAGCGGATTTCGTCCTGGGCGAACAGGCTGTAGGTGTTGACCGTCGGGTCGGGGAAGTCGCTGACCCGTACCTGGCCGTCGCCGGGGCTATTCTGGCCGATCGCCGTACAGCTGCCGCCGACGTTGAGGCAGGTGCCGGTACCGCTGCGTGAACCGGTGATCTTTTCATGCTTGAGGGTCGTGCCGTAGGTCAGCAGGTGGTCGGTGGCACCCAGGCTGAAAGCCTTGTCCAGCTGGGCGTCGAATACCCACTGGCGGTCCTTGTAGGTGGTCTGGCGATCGCGGAACACCTGGCGGCCACTGGCGAAATACAGCTCGTCGGTGCGTTGGTCGGTCTTGGCGATCTGGTAGTTCAGGCTCCATTTCACGTGGTCGGCGACCAGGCTTTCAAGGCCGAACTCATGGTTGATGCCAAAGCGCTCGCGGGTAACGGTGTCGTCGCCCTGGCGCATCCGATACATGTTCGAGGCGCCGCGGCCCGGAATGAAGGGGCCTCCGACGGCGCTGAGGATATTCTGGTCGCGGTCGTCCTTGTAGTGCTCGTAGGTGAAGCCGAAGCGGGCATCGTCGGCGTAGTTCCAGCCAAGCTTGGCCAGGACGTTGGTGGTGCGCACGTCCTCCGGGTTGGCCTTGCTGCGGTTCAGGCCGGTGCCGCCGTGTTCGCCATACGATTCGGTTTCATGGCCGTTACGTTGGCTCAGGTGCAGCAGGCCATCGAAATCGCCCTGGCGACCGGCGACGGTAGCCGAGGTCAGCCAGCTTTCGTCGGCCGAGCTGTAGCCGGTCTTCAGACGGGCGCCGACATCCTTGCCCGGCTTGATGATGTCCTCGGGATCGAGGGTGTAGTAACTCACCGCGCCGCCGATGGCGTTGCTGCCGTACAGCACCGAGGCCGGGCCGCGGAGGATCTCGACGCGCTTGATGATTTCCGGGTCGACATAGTTGCGCTGGGTCTGGGCGTAGGGGCCATAGAAGAAACTGTCGGGGATCGACACGCCGTCGACCTGGGTCAGGATACGTTCACCGTCGATGCCGCGAATGTTGTAGCCATTCAGGCCGCTGCGCTGGCCGACGCCACCGACGGAAACACCCGGCTCATAGCGCACCAGTTCCTTGATGTCGTTGACGTTCTGCCGGTCCAGTTGCTCGCGGGTCTTCACGCTGACGGTGCTCGGCACCTGGCTGACGTCCTGGGCGCTGCGGGTGGCGCTGACGGTCACCTGCTGCAGGGCGATGGCGTTGCCGGCGGCCTGGCGTTCCAGCACCACGTTGCCATTGCTGATCTTGCGGTAGCCCAGGCCGGTGCCGCGCAGCAGGCGCTGCAGCGCTGCTTCCGGGGCCAGCGATCCCTGTACGCCCGGCGAGGCCACACCGTCGGCCAGCTCGGCACTGAAGCCGACCTGCCAGCCGGTGACCTGGCTGAAGGCATTGATGGCTTCGACCAGCGGTTGCTGGGCGATGGCGAAGCGGTAATCGCCCATGCGCGGGCTACTCGCCTGGGCCGGTTCCACGGCCAGCGCGGGCAGGCTGCAGGCGCCGCTGGCGAGCAAAGCCAAGGTCAACAGGGACAATTGCCCGCGACGGCGGGAAGAAGAGGACGGGCGGGTTTGACCTGTGGGCATCGAAAGCGCTCCCTGTCGCGCGTGAGTCATAGACAGTGCTTGTTCTCTTTTTCGAACGAGAATCAATCGTATTGGCTATAACGAGACGGGCGAGGTGTGGCGATCGCGTAAAAAAACTTGCAACGTCAGTTAAGAATTACCACGGCTGGGTATTCATGCAGTTGCGCCGAGGTGATGTGGGCCAGGGCACGCAGCGTTTCCAGCGGCTGGTCGAGGCGGTAGTTGCCGGTGACCGCGACCTGCTCCAGGTGCGCGTTGCGGTTGATGATCCAGCCCGGGTAGTAGCGGCGGACCTCCGCGAGCACCTGGCTCAGCGGGCAGTTCTCGAACACCAGGCGGCCTTCGATCCAGGCCAGGTCCTTGCTCATGTCGGGGCGCTGGCGCTGGCCGAAGCCCTTGGGGCCGACGCTGATGCTGTCGCCGGCGCTCAGGCGGATGCGTTGGTCGCTCGCGGCCTGCAGGTCGACATCGCCGCGTTGTACCCGCACCTGGGCCTCGCCATCGAGGTAGCGTACGGCGAAATCGGTGTCGCGCACGCTGGCGCGCAGTGGGCCGGCCTGGACTTCCAGCGGCGGCTGGCTGGCGTTGGACACCTGGAAATACGCCTCGCCCTGCAACAGCCGGGCGACCTTGCGGCCTTCGCGCTCGTCGCTGGCAAAGGCCGAATTGGTGTTGAGCAGCACCTTGGCGCCGTGGTCCAGCTCCAGGCGCTGGCGCTCGCCGACCACGGTCAGATGGTCGGCCTGCAGGCGCACCGGCAGGTTGCCGAACGTGAACAGCCCGACCAGCAGCACCGCGGCGGTGGCCAAAGGTTTCCAGTGGCTGCGCAGGCGCCCGGCAAGCGAGCGCTTGCGCCTTTGCTGCAACTGCCCGGCCACCTGGCGCAGCGATGCGCCGTTCCACATCGCCTCGGCTTCGACATAGGCCTCGGCGTTTTCCGGCTCGGCGCCCAGCCAGTGCTCGAAAGCGCGGGTGTCGTCTTCGCTGGCGCATTGCAGGCGGATCAACCAGTCCAGCGCCTCTTCGCGGGCACGGGCGCGGGCATCAGGCTCGGCGGGTGACGGGCGAGGGGTGGGGTGGTCGGTCACGACGGATCCTTGCATTGGGCATTTTTTGCGCATGATCAGTGCAGACCTTGCCCATGGCAAGGGCTTTGCGCTGACCAGCGGCGAGCGGTCACGTCACTGGTGACGATCGGCCACGCCCATGCAGATGGCCATGATCAGTTTCAGCTCCTTCTGCACGGTGCTGGCCGAGACGCTCAACTGCTCGGCGATTTCCAGGTAGCTGGCGCCGTGCAGGCGGCTGAGGATGAAGATGCGCTGCTGGCGTTCGCTCAACTGGCCGAGGCTGACGCTCAGGTGCTTGAGCAGTTGCTCGGCGTGGGCGGCATCCTCGCTGCTCGCGGCAGGGGCTGCGACGTTATGCAGGACCTGTTCGGGCACGTCGTCCACCAAGGTGCGCGCTTGCACCCGGCGCGTGCGCAGGTGGTCCAGGGCAAGGTTGCGGGCGGTCTGGAACACGAAGGGTTCCAGGTGCTCGATCGGGCGCTCGCCCAGGGCGCGGGTGACCCGCAGATAGGTTTCCTGCAGCAGGTCCTCGGCAGTGCTGGGGTTGCCCACCATGCGCTGCAGCGTGCGCAGCAGGGTGAGACGCTGGGTGAGGAACACTGAGTTGAACCGGGACTGACTCACGGGGGAACCTGGGCGTTTTGGGATTAATGATAATGCTTATCATCACCGACCAAGGTCAAGCATGGAAATGTCACGAATGAGTAAAGCTTGTGGCTGCAGCCCACTCCCACAAGACTTTACTCTGAAGACCTGACCCTGCCTTAACGCGCGTTGAACAATGCCAGGCAATTGTCCAGCATGCGGTTGGAGAAGCCCCACTCGTTGTCGTACCAGGCCAGCACCTTGAGCATCCGCCCGTTGGCGCGGGTGTGGTTGGCGTCGAAGATCGACGACAGCGGGTTGTGGTTGAAGTCGCACGACACCAGTGGCAGGGCGTTGTAGCCCAATACCCGGGAATGACGGCTGGCCTCGAGGAACAGCTGGTTGACTTCTTCGGCGCTGGTTTCGCGCTGCAGGTTGACGGTGAGGTCGACCAGCGACACGTTGATCACCGGCACCCGTACGGCCATTCCGGTGAGCTTGCCGGCCAGTTCCGGCAGCACCAGGCCCACGGCTTCGGCAGCGCCGGTCTTGCTCGGGATCATCGATTGGGTGGCCGAGCGGGCGCGATACGGATCGCTGTGGTAGACGTCGGTGAGGACCTGATCGTTGGTATAGGCGTGAATGGTGGTCATCAGGCCTTGCTCGATGCCGAACTCGCGGTGCAGCACCTGGGCAATCGGCGCCAGGCAGTTGGTGGTGCACGAGGCGTTGGAGATGATCTGGTGCGAGGCGCGCAGCACATCGTGGTTGACCCCGTAGACCACGGTGGCGTCGACACCCTTGGCCGGGGCGCTGACGATCACCTTGCCGGCCCCGGCGCTCAAGTGCGCCGCGGCCTTGGCGCGTTCGGTGAACAGCCCGGTGCATTCGAACACCACATCGATGGCCAAGGTTTTCCAGGGCAGCTCGGCAGGGTTGCGGATGGCGCTGACGGCGATACGGTCGCCATTGACGGTGAGGCTTTCGTGGTCGGCCTCGACAGTGGCATCGAAGGTGCCGTGGACGCTGTCGTACTTGAGCAGGTGGGCATTCATTGCGCTGTCGCCCAGGTCGTTGATGGCGACGACCTGCAGGTCCTGGCGGTAGCCCTGCGTGTACAGTGCGCGCAGGACGTTGCGTCCGATGCGGCCGAATCCGTTGATGGCGATGCGTAGGGTCATGGTATTACCTCTGGCAGTCGGGTGAAGCCTGTGGCACAAAGGACAGCTTCACTGAAACGGTTTTGTTGTTGGAATTACAAGATTATTCACCGAGAGATAGAAAACAAGCCTTTTTGCTGGCAGTATTTTGTTTAAACATACAACGAGTGGTTGGGTTGTCCCCTTGTCGAGCGGTGCTGGCGCCTTTTCCTAGAGACTAGGTCGCAATCGTTTGGAGGGAAAATGCCCCAGTAAAGCCGCCCCACAGTTAGCCTGGAGTCCAGTACATGCATCCGCGCATCCTTGAGGTCACCGAACGGCTGATCGCCCGCAGCCGCCGTACCCGTGAACGCTACCTTGAGCTGATCCGTGGGGCGGCCAGTGACGGACCCATGCGCGCCCAGTTGCAGTGCGCCAACTTCGCCCATGGCGTGGCCGGCTGCGGCGGGGACGACAAGCAGACCCTGCGCCTGATGAACGCGGCCAACGTGGCCATCGTCTCGGCCTACAACGACATGCTCTCGGCGCACCAGCCGTACCAGCACTTCCCCGAACAGATCAAACAGGCGCTGCGTGAAGTCGGTTCGGTCGGCCAGTTCGCCGGCGGCGTGCCGGCCATGTGCGACGGCGTCACCCAGGGCGAGCCGGGCATGGAGCTGGCCATCGCCAGCCGCGAGGTGATCGCCATGTCCACCGCCATCGCCCTCTCGCACAACATGTTCGATGGCGCGCTGATGCTGGGCATCTGCGACAAGATCGTCCCCGGGCTGATGATGGGCGCCTTGCGTTTCGGCCACCTGCCGACGGTCTTCGTGCCGGGCGGGCCGATGGTCTCGGGCATTTCCAACAAGGAAAAGGCCGATGTGCGCCAGCGCTACGCCGAGGGCAAGGCCACCCGCGAGCAACTGCTCGAATCGGAAATGAAGAGCTACCACGGCCCCGGTACCTGCACTTTCTACGGCACCGCCAACACCAACCAACTGGTGATGGAGGTCATGGGCCTGCACCTTCCGGGCGCCTCGTTCGTCAACCCCTACACGCCGCTGCGCGATGCCCTTACCGCCGAGGCTGCGCGCCAGGTCACGCGCATGACCAAGGCCAGTGGCAGCTTCATGCCCATTGGCGAGATCGTCGACGAAAAGGCCCTGGTCAACTCGATCGTCGCCCTGCACGCCACCGGCGGCTCGACCAACCACACCCTGCATATCCCGGCCATCGCCCAGGCCGCCGGCATCCAGCTGACCTGGCAGGACATGGCCGACCTGTCCGATGTGGTGCCGACGCTGTCCCACGTCTATCCCAACGGCAAGGCCGACATCAACCACTTCCAGGCCTCCGGCGGCATGGCCTTCCTCATTCGCGAGCTGCTCGACGCGGGCCTGCTGCACGAGGACGTCAACACCGTGGCCGGGCACGGCCTGCGCCGCTACACCCAGGAGCCGTTCCTCGAGGATGGCCGCCTGGTCTGGCGCGAGGGGCCGCGGCACAGCCTCGACGAAAGCATCCTGCGCCCGGTGGCGCGGCCGTTCTCCGCCGAGGGCGGGTTGCGGGTGATGGAAGGCAACCTTGGCCGTGGCGTGATGAAGGTTTCCGCCGTGGCGCCCGAGCACCGGGTGGTCGAGGCGCCTGCCCGGGTGTTCCATGACCAGCAGTCGCTGGCCGATGCGTTCAAGGCAGGCGAGCTGGAGCGGGACTTCGTCGCCGTGGTGCGTTTCCAGGGGCCGCGCTGCAACGGCATGCCCGAGCTGCACAAGCTGACGCCTTTCCTCGGCGTGCTGCAGGATCGCGGCTTCAAGGTGGCGCTGGTTACCGACGGGCGCATGTCCGGTGCTTCGGGCAAGATCCCGGCGGCCATCCACGTCTGCCCGGAGGCTTTTGATGGTGGCCCGCTGGCGCGGGTGCGCGATGGTGATATCGTGCGCGTCGATGGTGCCGAAGGCACGCTGCGGATCATGGTCTCGGCCGAGGAACTGGCCGGCCGTGAACTGCCAGCGCCACCCAAGGGTAACGACCTGGGCTGCGGGCGTGAGCTGTTCGGCTTCATGCGTGTGGCGTTCAGTTCCGCCGAGCAAGGCGCGAGCGCCTTCACCTCGGCTCTGGAGAACCTCGAATGAAGGCCTTGCTGGTCGGCGACATCGGTGGCACCAACGCGCGTTTCGCCGTGTGGCGCGACGAAGAACTGCAGGCGGTCCAGGTGCTGGCCACCGCCGACTACACCAGCCCCGAACAGGCCATCGAGGCCTACCTGGCCGACCAGGGTATCGCCCGTGGCGGCCTGGCGGCGGTGTGCCTGGCGGTGGCAGGCCCCGTGGACGGCGACGAGTTCCGCTTTACCAACAACCACTGGCGCCTGAGCCGCAGTGCGTTCTGCCAGACGCTGCAGGTCGATCGCCTGTTGTTGATCAACGACTTTTCCGCGATGGCGCTGGGCATGACCCGCCTGCGCGCAGGCGAATTTCGTGAAGTCTGCGCAGGTCTCGCCGATCCATCGCGCCCGGCGCTGGTGATCGGCCCCGGCACCGGCCTGGGCGTGGGCAGCCTGCTGCGCCACGGTGAGCATTGGCTGGCACTGCCGGGGGAGGGCGGGCATGTCGACCTGCCGGTGGGCAATGCCCGTGAGGCGGCGATCCACCAGGAAGTCCATCGGCAGATCGGCCATGTCAGTGCCGAGACCGTGCTCAGTGGCGGTGGGCTGGTGCGCCTGTACCAGGCCATTTGTGCGCTCGATGGTGCTGCGCCGACGCACAAGACCCCGGCGCAGATCACCGACGCGGCGCTGGCCAACGAGCCACGGGCGCTGGCGGTGGTCGAGCAGTTCTGCCGGTTCCTCGGCCGGGTGGCGGGCAACAATGTGCTCACCCTCGGGGCGCGGGGTGGCGTCTACATTGTCGGTGGCGTGATTCCCCGTTTCGCCGAATTGTTCCTGCGCAGCGGCTTTGCCGCGAGCTTCGCCGACAAGGGCTGCATGAGCGGGTATTTCGCCGGGGTGCCGGTGTGGCTGGTGACGGCGGAGTTTTCCGGGTTGCTGGGGGCCGGAGTGGCTTTGCAGCAAGCGCTGGACCTCTAACCGACGGAGCCGCACTGCGGCCCCCCACAGCAGGCATCAAGATCTGCGTTTACAAAAGGACTGACCATTGTGACCACTGCCGGCAAATCGATCCTGATGGTCGACGACGACCAGGACATCCGCGAACTGCTGCAGACCTACCTCGCCCGCTGCGGCCTGCAGGTGCACGCCGAACCTGACGGCCAGGGCTTTCGCCGCGCCCTGGACGCCAACTCCTACGACCTGGTGATCCTCGACGTGATGCTGCCCGACGAAGACGGCTTCAGCCTGTGTCGCTGGGTTCGCCAGCACCCGCGCCAGGCGCGGGTGCCGATCATCATGCTTACCGCCAGTTCCGATGAAGCCGACCGGGTCATCGGCCTGGAGCTGGGCGCCGATGACTACCTCGGCAAACCCTTCAGCCCGCGTGAGTTGCAGGCGCGGATCAAGGCCTTGTTGCGTCGTGCCGATTTCGGCCAGGCGGCGCCGGCCAGTGCGGTGCTGGCCTTCGATGACTGGCGCCTCGACACGATCAGCCACCGTCTGTTCCACCGCGACGGCGAAGAGGTGATCCTCTCCGGCGCCGACTTCGCCCTGCTCAAGCTGTTTCTCGATCACCCGCAGCAGATCCTCGACCGCGACACCATCGGCAACGCCACCCGTGGTCGCGAGCCGATGCCGCTGGACCGTATCGTCGACATGGCGGTCAGCCGCCTGCGCCAGCGCCTGCGCGACACGGAAAAACCACCCCGGCTGATCCGTACCGTGCGCGGTAGCGGCTACCTGCTGGCGGCCAATGTCTGCCCGGCCTGACGAGCGTCGCTGGCGCCTGCTGCCGCGGTCGCTGCTGGGGCGCATGCTGCTGCTTACCTTGCTGGTGGTGTTGCTGGCCCAGGGCCTGTCCAGCGTGATCTGGGTCGCGCAGCTGCGCGCCAGCCAGCTGCAGGGCCTGCGCGCCAGCGCCAGCAGCCTCGCGCATTCGATGAGTGCCAGTGTCAGTTACTTTCGCTCGTTGCCGGTGGCCTACCGGCCCATGGTGCTGGACCAGTTGCGCAGCATGGGCGGCACGCGTTTCTTCGTCTCGCTCAACGTCAAGCCGCTGGAAATGCCGGTGTTGCCGATCACCCCGCGCAAGCAGGCAGTGATCGACGTATTTCAGGAGGTGCTGCACGAGCGCCTTGGCCAGCAGATGGAGATCTCCGTGGAGTTCGTCAGCCCCGACGATCTGCGCATCTTCAACAGCGGCCTGAAACTCGATGAGCTGCCCCGCTCCTGGGCGCACTATTCGCTCACCCTCGAGCCGCTCAACCCGCCGGTGCTGGTGACCCAGATCCGCCTCGGCGAGGGCGAGTGGCTGTACATCGCCTCGCTGCTGCCCGAGCCCTACACCAGCCTCGAGGCCGAACGCCTGCCGCGTCAGCAGATCGGTTTCATTGCCCTGACTACCGTGCTGTTGCTGCTGTTCATCGGCCTGCTGGTGCACTGGCAGAGTCGGCCGCTCAAGCGCCTGGCACGGGCGGCACGGGAAATGTCGCTGGGCGCCGACGTGGCCCCGGTGGCCGAAGGCGGCGGCAGCGAGGTGGTCGAGGTGGGGCGGGCGTTCAACAACATGCGTGAACGGATCAGCCGCTACCTGACCGAGCGTTCCCAGCTGTTCAGCGCCATTTCCCACGACCTGCGCACACCGATCACGCGCCTGCGCCTGCGGGTGGAGCTGCTCGAGGACGAGAAGCTGCAGGCCAAGTTCAGCCGCGACCTCGATGAGCTGGAGCTGCTGGTCAAGGGCGCGCTGCAATGCGTGAAGGACACCGATATCCACGAGAACATCGAGCCGATCGATCTCAACCAGGTACTGGAGATGCTGGCCGAGCCTTATCTCGGCGATGGGCGCATCACCGTGGAGGGGCAGGCATTGGCACCGTACCCCGGAAAATCGCTGGCCTTGCGCCGCTGCATCGGCAACCTGATCGACAACGCCATCAAGTACGGCGAGCGCGCGCAGCTGCGCATCATCGATACCGCCGAGAGCTTCGTGCTGCAGGTGGACGATCAGGGGCCGGGGGTGCCGGAACAGCGCCTGGAGCAAGTGTTCGAGCCGCACTTCCGCCTCGCCGGGCAGCAGCAGGGGTATGGGCTGGGGCTGGGCATCGCGCGCAACATCGCCCATAGCCATGGCGGCGAGGTGAGCCTGTTGAACCTGCGCGAAGGTGGGTTGCGGGTGACCTTGTACCTGCCGCGTTCAGCCGAATGAGCCCTTGCTACGCGATAAGCGCTTCGATGTAACGATGTGGTGACAATAGAGCCGGGCTTCGTGACATGCCAGCCAGGACCGCTGGCTAGAATCGGCTGACAACAACAAGGAAGGTGCACCCATGGCCATCAGCTGGCTCGACTCCCCGACACACCATGCCTGGCTCGACGCCGAGGCCCTGCGCCTGCTCGCCTTCGCCAGGACTTCGCGCCTGCCCCAGGGGTTCGGCAACCTCGATGACGAAGGCCGCCTGCCCCGTTGCGCCCTGGCCGAGACCATGAACACCGCGCGCATGACCCACAGCTTTGCCCTGGCGCATATCCAGGGCGTTCCGGGTTGCCGCGAACTGGTCGGGCATGGTGTCGAGGCCCTGCAAGGCCCGTTGCGCGACAAGGAGCATGACGGTTGGTACGCGCAGCCTGAAGGTCATGGCGACACCGGCAAGGCCGCCTACCTGCACGCCTTCGTCGCCCTCGCCGCCAGCTCGGCGGTGGTGGCGGGCATCAGCCAGGCGTCGGCGTTGCTGGAGGCGGTGACCCAGGTCATCGAGCAGCGCTTCTGGTGCGAAGAGGAGGGAGCCCTGCGCGAGTCGTTCTCCCGCGACTGGCTGCACGCGGAGGCCTACCGGGGCGCCAACAGCAACATGCACGGCGTCGAAGCCTTCCTCGCCCTGGCCGACGTGACCGGCGACACGCAGTGGTTGCTGCGCGCCCAACGGATCGTCGAGCGCTTGATCCTGACCCGCGCCGCTGCCGACGGCATGCGCGTCACGGAACATTTCGATGCGCAGTGGCAGGCGCTCCCCGACTACAACCGCGAAAACCCCGCCGATGGCTTCCGTCCTTACGGGACCACGCCCGGCCACGCCTTCGAATGGGCGCGCCTGGTACTGCACCTGGAGGCGGCCCTGCAAACGGCGCAACTGCCTGCGCCCGAGTCCTTGCTGCCCGCCGCCCGGGGCCTGTTCGACAGCGCCTGTCGCCACGCCTGGCAGGCAGATGGCGCGCCGGGGCTGGTCTACACCCTGGACTGGCACAACCGCCCGGTGGTGCGCGAGCGCCTGCACTGGGTGCATGCCGAGGCCTGTGCCACTGCCGCGGCGCTGTTGCGACGTACCGGTGAAGCCCAGTACGAACACTGGTACCGCTGCTTCTGGGACTTCATCGCCAGTCACTTCATCGACTGCGCCCACGGCAGCTGGCACCACGAACTCGACCCGGCGCTGCTGCCCAGTGCGCGCATCTGGGGCGGCAAGCCCGACCTCTACCACGCCTACCAGGCCTTGCTGCTGCCACGCCTGCCGCTGGCGCCGAGCCTGGCCACGGCGCTGGCTTTGTAACCAGACGATGACATTCGCGCATCCGTTCGTTACCTGGCGCCGGGCGCGACCTCCCTACACTCCATGCCATGCAAGCGACAGTCTTGCCTCGCATAACAACAAGAAAGGTAATCCCATGCATCCGACGCTTCGTCTCGCCGCCGCGATCTCCTTCGCCTCCCTGTTCTCCCTCAGTGCCCAGGCCGCCGACTCCAAAGGCAGCGTGGAAGTCGTCCATTGGTGGACCTCCGGCGGCGAGAAGGCCGCAGTCGACGTGCTCAAGGCGCAGGTCGAGAAGGACGGCTTCACCTGGAAGGACGGCGCCGTGGCTGGCGGCGGTGGCGCCACCGCCATGACCGTGCTCAAGAGCCGCGCCGTGGCTGGCAACCCGCCCGGGGTCGCGCAGATCAAGGGCCCGGATATTCAGGATTGGGCCGCCACCGGGTTGCTTGATCCCGACGTGCTCAAGGACGTGGCCAAGGACGAGAAGTGGGACGGCCTGCTCGACAAGAAAGTCGCCGACACCGTCAAGTACGACGGCGACTACGTGGCCGTGCCGGTGAACATCCACCGCATCAACTGGCTGTGGATCAATCCGGAAGTGTTCAAGAAGGCCGGTATCGACAAGGCCCCGACCACCCTTGAGGAGTTCTACGCCGCCGGTGACAAACTCAAGGCCGCCGGCTTCATCCCGCTGGCTCATGGTGGCCAACCCTGGCAGGACAGCACCGTATTCGAGAGCGTGGTGCTCTCGGTGATGGGCGTCGAGGGCTACAAGAAGGCCTTGGTCGAGCTGGATGAAAAGGCCCTGACCGGCCCCGAGATGGTCAAGGCGCTCACCGAGCTCAAGAAGGTCGCCACCTACATGGACCCGGACGGCAAGGGCCAGGACTGGAACCTTGAAGCGGCCAAGGTCATCAACGGCAAGGCCGGCATGCAGATCATGGGCGACTGGGCCAAGAGCGAATGGACCCTGGCGAAGAAGACCGCCGGCAAGGACTACCAGTGCGTGGCCTTCCCGGGCACCGACAAGGCCTTCCTCTACAACATCGACTCGCTGGTGGTATTCAAGCAGAAGGACAAGGGTACCGCTGCAGGCCAGCAGGACATCGCCCGCAAGGTCCTGGGCGAGGACTTCCAGAAGGTCTTCAGCATCAACAAGGGCTCGATCCCGGTGCGTAACGACATGCTCGCCGACATGGGCAAGTACGGCTTCGACAGCTGTGCCCAGACGGCGGCCAAGGACTTCCTGGCCGACGCCAAGTCCGGCGGCCTGCAACCGAGCATGGCGCACAACATGGCCACCACCCTGGCGGTACAAGGGGCATTCTTCGATGTGGTGACCAACTACATCAACGATCCCAAGGCCGATCCGGCCGACGCGGCGAAGAAGCTGGCCGCAGCCGTCAACGCCGCCAAGTAAGGATCTGACGGCCCTATCGCCGGCAAGCCGGCTCCCACAGGTACAGCGATCAGCCTGAGCACACCTGTACCTGTGGGAGCTGGCTTGCCAGCGATGAGGCCCGCGCAGGCAATCTCGCATCGGGAACCCAGATCATGACTACAGCAACCGCCCGCCTGCGGGCCTCACCCCTGGACGCGCTGCAGCGTTGGCTGCCGAAACTGGTGCTGGCGCCGAGCATGTTCATCGTCCTGGTGGGCTTCTACGGCTACATTCTGTGGACCTTCGTCCTCTCGTTCACCACCTCGACCTTCCTGCCCACCTACAAGTGGGCGGGCCTGGCGCAGTACGCCCGGCTGTTCGACAACGACCGCTGGTGGGTGGCGAGCAAGAACCTGCTGCTGTTCGGCGGGTTGTTCATCGGTATCACCCTGGCCATCGGCGTGTTCCTTGCGGTGCTGCTCGACCAGCGCATCCGCCGCGAAGGCTTCATCCGCACCATCTACCTGTACCCCATGGCGCTGTCGATGATCGTCACCGGTACCGCCTGGAAGTGGCTGCTCAACCCCGGCATGGGCCTGGACAAGCTGCTGCGTGACTGGGGCTGGGAAGGCTTTCGCCTGGACTGGCTGATCGACCCCGACCGGGTGGTCTATTGCCTGGTGATCGCTGCCGTGTGGCAAGCCTCGGGCTTCATCATGGCGATGTTCCTCGCTGGCCTGCGCGGCGTCGACCAGTCGATCATCCGCGCCGCGCAGCTCGATGGCGCCAGCCTGCCGCGCATCTACTGGACCGTGGTCCTGCCCAGCCTGCGCCCGGTGTTCTTCAGTTCGCTGATGATCCTCGCGCACATCGCGATCAAGAGCTTCGACCTGGTGGCGGCGATGACTGCGGGCGGGCCGGGCTACTCCTCGGACCTGCCAGCGATGTTCATGTACTCGTTCACCTTCAGCCGTGGGCAGATGGGCATGGGCTCGGCCAGCGCCATCCTCATGCTGGGCGCGATCCTGGCGATCATCGTCCCCTACCTGTACTCCGAACTACGGGGCAAACGCCATGACTAGTCCTGTCGACAAACCCGCGCTGAACCTCAGCCGCATCGCCATCCATGCGGTGCTGCTGCTGGCGGTGCTGCTGTACCTGGTGCCGCTGGTGGTCATGCTGCTGACCAGCTTCAAGACCCCCGAGGACATCGGCAGCGGCAACCTGCTGAGCTGGCCGGCGGCGTTCACCGGCATCGGCTGGGCCAAGGCCTGGGCCACGGTCAACGGCTACTTCCTCAACTCGATCCTGATCACCGTGCCGGCGGTGCTGATCTCCACGGCGATCGGCGCGCTCAACGGCTATGTGCTGTCGATGTGGCGCTTCCGTGGCTCGCAGCTGTTCTTCGGCCTGCTGCTGTTCGGCTGCTTCCTGCCGTTCCAGACCGTGCTGCTGCCGGCCTCGTTCACCCTCGGCAAGCTGGGCCTGGCCAGCACCACCAGCGGCCTGGTGCTGGTGCATGTGGTGTACGGCCTGGCCTTCACCACATTGTTCTTCCGCAACTACTACGTGAGCATCCCCGAGGCGCTGGTCAAGGCCGCACGCCTGGACGGCGCCGGGTTCTTCACCATCTTCGGGCGGATCATCCTGCCGATGTCGACGCCGATCATCATGGTCTGCCTGATCTGGCAGTTTACCCAGATCTGGAACGACTTCCTGTTCGGCGTGGTGTTCTCCAGCGGCGATTCGCAACCGATCACCGTGGCCCTGAACAACCTGGTCAATACCAGCACCGGGGCCAAGGAATACAACGTCGACATGGCCGCGGCGATGATCGCCGGGCTGCCGACGCTGCTGGTCTACGTGATTGCGGGCAAGTATTTCGTGCGCGGGCTGACCGCCGGCGCGGTCAAGGGGTAAGTCATGGCAACACTCGAACTTCGCAATGTGCACAAGACCTATGGCGCTGGCCTGCCGGACACGCTCAAGGATATCCAGCTGGCGATCAAGGACGGCGAGTTCCTGATCCTGGTCGGGCCCTCGGGCTGCGGCAAGTCGACGCTGATGAACTGCATCGCCGGCCTGGAAAGCATCAGCGGCGGGGCGATCCTCATCGACGACGAGGATGTCAGCGGCATGAGCCCCAAGGATCGCGACATCGCCATGGTGTTCCAGTCCTACGCGCTGTACCCGACCATGAACGTGCGCGACAACATCGCCTTTGGCCTGAAGATCCGCAAGATGTCCCAGACCGCCATCGACGAGGAGGTGGCGCGGGTCGCCAAGCTGCTGCAGATCGAGCACCTGCTGGGGCGCAAGCCCGGGCAGTTGTCCGGCGGCCAGCAGCAGCGCGTGGCCATGGGCCGGGCGCTGGCGCGGCGGCCGAAGATCTACCTGTTCGACGAACCGCTGTCGAATCTCGACGCCAAGCTGCGGGTAGAGATGCGCACCGAGATCAAGCTGATGCACCAGCGCCTGAAGACCACCACGGTGTATGTCACCCATGACCAGATCGAGGCCATGACCCTGGGCGACAAGGTGGCGGTGATGAAGGACGGCATCATCCAGCAGTTCGGCACCCCGCAGCAGATCTACAACGACCCGGCCAACCTGTTCGTCGCCAGCTTCATCGGCTCGCCGCCGATGAACTTCATCCCTGTGCGCCTGATGAAGCAGGACGGCCGGGTGCTGGCACTGCTCGACAGCGGCCAGGCGCGCTGCGAGCTGCCGCTGGGCGTGGCGGCGGACGAGCTGGAGGGGCGCGAGATCATTCTCGGCGTGCGCCCTGAACAAATCTCGCTGGGCGCCGCGGAGGGCAACGGCATGCCCGCGATCCGCGCCGAAGTACAGGTCACCGAGCCCACTGGCCCGGATCTGCTGGTGTTCGTCACCCTCAACCAGACCAAGGTCTGCTGCCGCCTGGCGCCGGATGTGGCGTGCCGGGTGGGCGACAGCCTCAACCTGCAGTTCGACCCGGCGCGGGTGTTGCTGTTCGACGCCGGCAGCGGCGAGCGCCTCGACCTCGCCGCCAGTGGTACTGCCATCAAGGACAACGTGACTCGCTTCAAAGGCCGTTGAATCGTCTAGAACAATGCATAACAAGAAAAGAGGACGCAAAGGGATGGAACATCGCAATCGCATCAAGACCTTGGGATCGCTCGCCTTGCTGGCGGTGGTCGGCAGCAGCGGGGCCCAGGCCGCCGAGGCTTTCTCGTCGGAATCGAAATGGATGACCGGCGACTGGGGCGGCACCCGCACCGAGCTGCTGGAGAAGGGCTACGACTTCACCCTCGACTACGTTGGCGAAGTGGCCGGCAACCTGCACGGTGGCTACAACGACGACAAGACCGCGCGCTACAGCGACCAGTTCGCCTTGGGCGCGCACCTGGACCTGGAGAAGATCTTCGGCTGGAAGGACACCGAGTTCAAGCTGGCGATCACCGAGCGCAGCGGCCGCAACCTGTCCAACGACCGCATCAGCGACCCGCGTGCCGGGCAGTTCAGCTCGGTGCAGGAGGTCTGGGGGCGCGGCCAGACCTGGCGCCTGACGCAGATGTGGGTCAAGCAGAAGTACTTCGACGGCGCGCTGGACGTGAAATTCGGCCGCTTCGGCGAGGGCGAGGACTTCAACAGCTTCCCCTGCGACTTCCAGAACCTGGCTTTCTGCGGCTCGCAGGTGGGCAACTGGGTCGGCGGCATCTGGTACAACTGGCCGGTCAGCCAGTGGGCGCTGCGGGTCAAGTACAACATCACCCCGGAATTCTTCGTCCAGGTCGGTGCCTACGAGCAGAACCCGTCGAACCTGGAGACTGGCAACGGCTTCAAGCTCAGCGGCAGTGGCACCAAGGGCGCGATCCTGCCGGTGGAGGCGGTGTGGTCGCCGAAGGTCAACGGCCTGCCGGGCGAGTACCGCCTGGGCTACTACTACAGCACTGCCAAGGCCGACGACGTGTACGACGACATCAACGGCAACCCGCAGGCGCTGACCGGCGCGGCGTTCAAGTCGCACTCCAGCAAGCACGGCTGGTGGGTGGTGGCGCAGCAGCAGGTCACCGCCCATGCTGGCGACGTCAACCGCGGCCTGAGCCTGTTCGCCAACTTCACCGTGCATGACAAGGCCACCAACGTGGTCGACAACTACCAGCAGGTCGGCATGGTCTATAAAGGCGCCTTTGACGCCCGGCCCAAGGACGATATCGGCTTTGGCATCGCCCGTATCCACGTCAACGACGATGTGAAAAAGCGCGCCGAGCTGCTCAATGCCCAGTCCGGCATCAATGACTACGACAACCCAGGCTTTGCACCGCTGCAGCGCACCGAATACAACGCCGAGCTCTACTATGGCTTCCACGTCACCAACTGGCTGACCGTGCGCCCGAACCTGCAGTACATCAAGAGCCCGGGCGGTGTGGATGAAGTGGACAACGCGCTGGTCGCGGGATTGAAGATTCAGTCGTCATTCTGAGAAAAATTGTTGTAAATTTACGCCATCCATTTCGGCCTCCCGCTAACCACTGGTCTGCAGTGGTTAACGGGCACAGGCTGAGACAGCGCTATCTCGAACAACAAAAGAGCTTGGAAACCATGCCTGAACATCCGCTACATCGCTTCTTCACCTCGCAACGGCCGAGGCCGACCTTCGAGTGGGAGCGTTACCAGCAGCGCGATGTGCTGATCATCGACCACCCTCGCTGCCAGGCGGTGTTCAGCCGCCAGGGCGGGCAGCTCCTGCACTTTCAACCCGCCGGTGAGAAACCCTGGTTGTGGTGCGCCGAGCAGTGGCCGCAGGTGGGGGCCATCCGTGGTGGCGTGCCGGTGTGCTGGCCCTGGTATGGCCGCCATCCCAGCGAGGACCTGTGGCCGACCCATGGCTGGGCGCGCCTGCTGGACTGGAAGCTGGTGGACAGCCGCGAGGACGAGGAAGGGGTGACCCTGAAATGGCGCCTGGACCTGTGCGACTGGCAGGTCGACCTGCATGCCCGGCTCGGGGCGAGCATGGAGCTGAGCCTGAGCACCGAGCACCAGGACAGCGAACCGTGCCAGCTGAGCCATGCGCTGCTGGCCTACTGGCGGATCAGCGACGTGTCGAAGATAGCGCTATCCGGGCTGGAGGACATCGACGGCTACGACCGCCTCAATCGCCAGGCCTGCCGCGAAGATGGCGCGCTGACCCTCAAGGGCGGTTGCCAGCGGGTCTATCCCGGCACGCCGCGGGTGCAGCTGCAGGACCCGGCTTGGCAGCGCGAACTGTGCATCGATACCGGCGACAGTGACGACACCGTGGTCTGGCACCCTGGCAATCGGCCCTTGATGGGCGTGAGCGGGCGGGAGTGCCAAGGCTTCGTCTGCGTGGAGGCGGCCAGCGGCAGTGACGAGGGCCTGAGCCTGGCGCCGGGCGAGCGGGCGCACCTGCGTTTGCAGGCGCACCGGCTCAGTTGAGGTCGTCGTCCTCGATCGGGTAGCGGCTGGCATTGAGGCTTTCCTTGATCTTGCGCAGGTGTGGCTGGAAGTCCACGCCGCGGCGCAAGGTCATGCCGGTGGCGAGCACGTCGAGCACGGTGAGCTGGATGATCCGCGAGGTCATCGGCATGTAGATGTCGGTGTCTTCCGGCAGCGGGATATGCAGGCTCAGGCTGCAAGCCTGGGCCAGGGGCGAGCCGGCGGCGGTGAGGCCGAGCACCGAGGCGCCGTTTTCCCGCGCCAGGCGCGCCACTTCGACCAGTTCGCGGGTGCGCCCGGTGTAGGAAATGATCACGAACAGGTCGCCGGTGTGGGCCACCGAAGCCAGCATGCGCTGCATCAGCACATCGGCGTGGGCCGACACGGCGAGGTTGAAACGGAAGAACTTGTGCTGCGCATCGAGGGCCACCGGGGCCGAGGCGCCGAGGCCGAAGAAGTGGATCTGCCGGGCCTGGATCATCATGTCCACGGCGCGGCTGACCTGCTGCGGGTCGAGCGCCTGGCAGGCGCTGTCGAGCGAGGCAATGGCACTGCCGAAGATCTTCTGGGTGTAGGCGGCCGGATCGTCGTCGGCCTCCACTGCACGGCTGACATAGGCGGCGCCGCTGGCCAGGCTCTGCGCCAGTTGCAGCTTGAGTTCGGGGTAGCCGCTGACGCCGAACGAGCGGCAGAAGCGGTTGACCGTCGGTTCGCTGACACTGGCTGCCTGGGCCAGGGCGGCGATGCTGAAGCGGGTGGCTTGTTGCGGGTTGAGCAGGATGACTTCGGCGACCTTGCGTTCGGCCTTGTTCAACTCGTCGAGGCGGCCCTGGATCTGTTCCAGGAGGTTTCGCACGCGGTCCATGGTGTGTCCTTGGGTCGGGAAGCAGGCTTTTTGCGCTGGTGTGTATCCTACTGTCGGTAAGATTGTCACACCACTTGTCTGTAATGGCTGTATTGGATGTTGTGGTTTTTACTACATTAGCCCTTGAAAAGCAGGGTTGAAACCGGTATTCCTAGTCCAACATTTATAAAAGAACCAACATCATGGCCGCGATCAGTGTCGAACCCTGCACCTTCGCCCTCTTTGGCGCCCTAGGCGACCTGGCATTGCGCAAGCTGTTCCCCGCGCTCTACCAGCTCGACCGCGCCGACCTCCTGCACCCCGACACCCGCCTGCTGGCCCTGGCCCGCGAGCCGGGCAGTGTGCAGGAACACATGAACAACATCGAAGCCCATCTGCGCCGCCACGTGCCGGAGGCCGAGATCGATGCCGCTTCCCTGGGGCGCTTCCTCGCGCGCTTGAATTACCTGCACCTGGACTTCGTCGAGCCCGAGGGCTACCAGGCCTTGGCCGAACAGGCACCGAGCGGGCAGCCGCTTATCGCCTACTTCGCCACGGCGGCGGCGGTCTACGGCGCGATCTGCGAGAACCTCGACAAGGCCGGCCTGGCATCGCGTACCCGGGTGGTGCTGGAAAAGCCCATCGGCCACGACCTGGAGTCGTCGCGCCGGGTCAACGACGCCGTGGCGCGGTTCTTCCCCGAGAGCCGGGTCTACCGTATCGACCACTACCTGGGCAAGGAGACGGTGCAGAACCTGATCGCCCTGCGCTTCGCCAACAGCCTGTTCGAAACCCAGTGGAACCAGAATTCCATCTCCCATGTGGAGATCACCGTCGCCGAGAAAGTCGGCATCGAGGGCCGCTGGGGCTACTTCGACAAGGCCGGCCAGCTGCGCGACATGATCCAGAACCACCTGTTGCAGCTGCTCTGCCTGATCGCCATGGACCCGCCCAGCGATCTCTCGGCCGACAGCATCCGCGACGAGAAGGTCAAGGTGCTCAAGGCCCTGGCACCGATCACCGGAGAAGGGCTGAGCACCCATGTGGTGCGTGGCCAGTACATCGCCGGTTTCAGTGACGGCAAGCCGGTGCCGGGTTACCTCGAAGAGGACAACGCCAACGCCCAGAGCGACACCGAGACCTTCGTCGCCCTGCGCGCCGATATCCGCAACTGGCGCTGGTCGGGCGTGCCGTTCTACCTGCGCACCGGCAAGCGCATGCCGCAGAAGCTGTCGCAGATCGTCATCCACTTCAAGGAAACCCCGCACTACATCTTCGCCCCGGAACAGCGTTTGCAAATCGGCAACAAGCTGATCATTCGCCTGCAGCCGGACGAGGGTATTTCGCTGCGGGTGATGACCAAGGAACAGGGCCTGGACAAGGGCATGCAACTGCGCAGCGGCCCGCTGCAGCTGAATTTCTCCGACACCTGGCGCAGCGCGCGGATCCCGGACGCCTACGAGCGGTTGCTGCTGGAAGTGATGCGCGGCAACCAGAACCTGTTCGTGCGCAAGGACGAGATCGAATACGCCTGGAAATGGTGCGACCAGCTGATCGCTGGCTGGAAGCACACCGGCGACGCGCCCAAGCCCTATGCGGCCGGTTCCTGGGGGCCGATGAGCTCGATTGCATTGATTACACGTGATGGGAGGGCCTGGTATGGCGATATCTGAACTGCAACTGCCGGCGACCGTGAAGGTTCATCAGCTGGCCGATCCGAAAACCCTGGCGGCGACCCAGGCCCATGATGTGGCTGAACGCCTGCGCCAGGCGATCACCAGCAAGGGGCAGGCCTGCCTGGTGCTGTCTGGCGGCCGTAGCCCGGTGCCGTTTCTCGAGAAGCTGGCCGGCGAGGCGCTGGACTGGACCCGGGTCACCGTGAGCCTGGCCGACGAGCGCTGGGTGCCGGTGGCGCACGACGACAGCAACGCCGGCCTGCTGGCTCGCCACCTGTTCAAGGGACCGGCGGCCAAGGCTCGCTTTATCGGGCTCTACCAGCCCGCAGCGACCCTCGAAGCCGCTGCCGAGCAGGCCGACCAGGTGCTGGCCGACCTGCCGCCGATCGATGTGCTGGTGCTGGGTATGGGCGACGATGGTCATACGGCCTCGCTGTTCCCGGCCAGCCCCAACCTGCGCCAGGGCCTGGCCAAGGTCGGTGAGCGCCGCTGCCTGTCGATGCTGGCACCCAGCGTGCCACACCAGCGCCTGAGCATGACCCGCGCACTGCTGGCCACTGCCGGCCTGACCCTGTTGTCGGTGCAGGGCGCGGGCAAGCTAGCCACCCTGCGCACCGCGCTGGCGGCCGAAGACCCAACCGAAATGCCGATTCGCGCCTTTCTTCACGACCCCCTGGACATCTACTGGTGCCCATGAGCCAAGGATCCATTGTCATGACCACCCTCGAACGCCCACAGCCTTTGCTCTCGATGGCCGACAAAGCCGCGCGGATCGACGCGATCTGTAACAAGGCGCGCATCCTGCCGGTAATCACCATCGCCCGTGAGGAAGACATCCTGCCCCTGGCCGATGCCCTGGCCGCCGGCGGCATCCGCACCCTGGAAGTGACCCTGCGCTCGCAACACGGCCTGAAGGCCATCCAGGTGCTGCGCGAGCAGCGCCCGGAGCTGTGCGTCGGCGCTGGCACCGTGCTCGACCGCGGCATGTTCGCGGCGGTCGAGGCGGCGGGCGCGCAGTTCGTCGTCACCCCGGGCATCACCCAGGACATTCTCGAAGCGGGCGTGGACAGTGATATTCCGCTGTTGCCGGGCATCAGCACGCCGTCGGAAATCATGATGGGCTACGCCCTGGGCTATCGCCGCTTCAAGCTGTTCCCCGCCGAGATCAGTGGCGGCGTGGCGGCCATCAAGGCGTTCGGCGGCCCGTTCGGCGACATTCGCTTCTGCCCCACTGGCGGGGTCAACCCGGCCAACGTGCGCAACTACATGGCCCTGCCCAATGTGATGTGTGTGGGCGGCACCTGGATGCTCGACAGCAGCTGGATCAAGAACGGCGACTGGGCGCGGATCGAGGCGTGCAGCGCCGAGGCGATGGCGTTGCTGGACTGACAGATTTCGTTGTGTGCTACACGGCTTGTGGGGCGCTTGGTCGGCGCCCCTTTTTTTCGCCTGCGAGTTGGGTGCTGCCGGTTCCGGCTCTATCGCGGGGCAAGCCCGCTTGTATGGTTAGACTTGAAGGGGTGGTGGGACTAAATGCCCGATTCTGACTGTTCGCATCAGTACAGACCGTGGGAGACATCGCCCCACCCCTTCCACCAAAGCGCCGATAAAGAATGCATCGTTTGCAAGCGACGATAGAAGCAAGCCAGCGCCTCTTGGTGAAACCCCTTCAAGCCAAAAAACCATAACGTGAGGAAGCGCCCATGGCAATGCAGGTTGGCAAGCTGATCGTGGGTGCGGATGTCGCGAAAGCTGAACTGGTGATTCATCACGATGATCGCGATGAGATCATCAGGCTGAAAAACGCCAAACTCGAAATCAAAAGATGGCTGAAACAACAGCCTCTCAACACGGCTATTGCTGTTGAGGCGACTAATGTTTATCACCTCGATCTGGTTGAACTGGCTCACAGCCTAGGCTTCGAGGTGTATGTCATTGATGGGTTCCAGCTGAGCAACTACCGGAAAAGCGTGGGTGGACGAGTGAAAACGGATCCTTCTGATGCTCGGCTGCTGTCCCGGTTTTTGAAAAACGAGGGGGAAGACCTTCGCCCTTGGACTCCTCCTCCCGCCGTCTACGGCAAGCTACAGAGCCTTCTTCGACGCAGATCGGCCTTAGTGACTGCTCGCACTGCAATGATGCAGAGCTGGGCTAATGAAGCTTTGTTGAAGGTCGCCTTCAAAACCTTTGTAAAATCCATAGACCGGCTGGATCTGCTGATCCAAAAGAAGATTAAGGAAGTGCTGCGAGAAGCTGGCCTGCACGAACAAGTTGCCCGCTGCCAAGCGATAGAGGGTATTGGTTTTCTCACCGCTACAGCATTGGTGATGGCCTTTATGCGGGGCGAGTTCAAAAGCAGTGACTCGTACATTGCATTCCTGGGAATGGATCTACGAGTCAGTGATTCAGGACAGAAGAATGGACGCCGCCGCCTGACGAAAAGAGGCTGCTCGGAGATCAGGCGTCTATTGCACAACGCCGCCATGGCAGCGAGCCGATCAGCTGCTTGGAAAGACGTCTACGAACAGTATCGGAAAGCGGGTAAAGCAACGACACAGGCGCTGGTAATCCTGGCTAGAAAGCTTGCACGAGTGGCATTCGCCCTGATGAAAAACCAGGACGAATATGTCACCAAAGGCGGAAAACTGGCTTGCTGCAAACCATAGAATCTCCCACGAGCCCGCGATGGGCTCGGGAAAACCAACAAAAAAGCCCGCATCGAGGATGCGGGCTTTGGTTATCAGCGTTGGCTTACGCCGCTTTGGCCTGCTGCTGGCTCAGCGAGCGGTTCAGTGCGCTGAACAGTGCCTTGAAGCTGGCGGTGGTGATGTTCTCGTCGATGCCCACGCCGTGCACCGGACGCCCGCCGGCCACGCGCAGCTCGATATAGGCCGCGGCCTTGGCATTGGTGCCGGCGCCGATGGCGTGTTCGTTGTAATCCATGATCTCCACGGCGATCGGCAGGCCGGCCACCAGTGCTTCGAGGGCGCCGTTGCCCTTGCCGTGCCAGTGCAGGGTGGTTTCGCCTTCACCGGAGACTTCCACTTGCACGTGGCTGCTGCCGTTCTCTTCCTGCAGGCGGTGGCTGACCAGGGCATATGGCGCGTTGGCCTGGAGGTATTCCTTCTGCAGCAGTTTGTAGATCTGCTCGGCGGTCATTTCCAGGCCGAGACGGTCGGTTTCGCCCTGTACCACCTGGCTGAACTCGATCTGCATGCGGCGCGGCAGGCTGATGCCATATTCCTGCTCGAGCAGGTAGGTGATGCCGCCCTTGCCCGACTGGCTGTTGACGCGGATTACCGCCTCGTAGCTGCGGCCGATGTCGGCCGGGTCGATCGGCAGGTATGGCACTTCCCACAGCTCGCCGTCCTGCTGCTTGGCGAAGCCCTTGCGAATGGCGTCCTGGTGCGAGCCGGAGAAGGCGGTGTGCACCAGGTCGCCGACGTACGGGTGACGTGGGTGCACCGGCAGCTGGTTGCACTCCTCGACGACCTTGCGCACGCCGTCGATATCGGAGAAGTCCAGCTGCGGGTCGATGCCCTGGGTGTAGAGGTTCAGTGCCAGGGTCACCAGGTCGACGTTGCCGGTACGCTCGCCGTTGCCGAACAGGCAGCCTTCGGCGCGGTCGGCGCCAGCCATCAGGCCCAGCTCGGTGGCGGCGATGCCGGTGCCCCGGTCGTTGTGGGTATGCAGGCTGATGATCACGCTGTCGCGGCGGTTGACGTTACGGCAGAACCACTCGATCTGGTCGGCGTAGACGTTCGGCGTGGCGACTTCGACGGTGGCCGGCAGATTGAGGATGATCTTGTGCTCGGGGGTCGGGTTCCACACCTCGATCACCGCGTCGCACACCTCTTTGGCGAACTCCAGTTCGGTGGCGCTGAAGGTTTCGGGCGAGTACTGGAAGGTCCACTGGGTTTCAGGCTGCTGCGCCGCGTACTTGACGAACAGCTTGGCGGCGTTGACCGCGATGTCCTTGACGCCCTGCTTGTCCTGGTTGAAGACGATGCGGCGGAACGATGGGCAGGTGGCGTTGTACAGGTGAACGATGGCCTTCTTGGCGCCGCGCAGGGATTCGAAGGTACGCGCGATCAGGTCTTCACGGGCCTGGGTGAGCACCTGGATAGTGGTGTCGTCCGGGATGTGGCCGTCTTCGATCAGGGTGCGCACGAAGTCGAAGTCGGTCTGCGATGCGGACGGGAACGAGGCTTCGATTTCCTTTACGCCTACTTGTACCAAGGTCTTCCAGAAACGCAGCTTCTTCTCGGCATCCATCGGCTCGATCAGCGACTGGTTACCATCACGCAGGTCGGAACTGCACCAGATCGGCGCCTGGGTGATGGTCTTCGACGGCCAGGTACGGTCAGGCAGGTCGATGGTCGGGAAAGCGCGGTACTTCTTCGATGGATCTTTGAGCATGGTCATGGAAGCAATCCTTTTATGTGCGGCCGTGATCGGGCCTGCCGAACGTGTACGAGATGAAAAGGCGAGGCGACGCGATTCACCCTGGTAGTCGGGCGCTGACCAGGCAGAGGCTGCGGTGTTGTTGGAGGAGGGTGCTGAAGATGTTCATATGCTCAACCCTAACCAGTGGGTTTGGGTATGGCAAGCATTGCGAGAAAATTGAGAGGAATGCTTAAAAAAACGAATTTACTGAGTTTTTATGGCTTTTAAATTTGACCTGATGAGATTTTATTGCGTTAAGTTTTTTCATTGCGCAAGTCGCGGGGCAAGCGTGGGCTACGTGGGGGCGGGCTCGCCCCGCGATTGCGATTTCAGGGCTGGAACGCGCCGATGAAGATCGCCGGATCCACCCGCGCATCGTTGAGGCTGACGTTCCAGTGCATGTGCGGGCCGGTGGCCCGGCCAGTCGAGCCCACGCGGCCCACCACCTCGCCACGGCGCAGCGCCTGGCCCGGCTTCACGTCGATCTTCGACATGTGGCAGAACATGCTGATGAAGCCTTGCCCATGGTCGACGAACACCGTGCGGCCATTGAAGAAGTAGTCGCCCACCAGGATCACCTTGCCATTGGCCGGGGTCTTGATCGGCGTGCCGGCGGGCACGGCGAAGTCCAGGCCGGCATGGGGGTTGCGTTCCTCGCCATTGAAGAAGCGGCGCACGCCGAACTTGCTCGACAGCGGGCCGTTGACCGGCTTGTCGAGGATCAGGTTGCTCGGAAGCACAGGGCTGAAACTGCGGTAGGCCTTTATCTGCTCGGCCAGTTCGCGGTCGATGCGCTTGAGGTCCTGCGGTTCAGGGTTGACCTGGCGCTTGTTCTTCAAGGTGATGTGCTGCTCGGGGTACTTCTTGCTGCCGACACTGAAAGGAATGTTGCGCCCACCCTGGGTCAGCACGGCACTGCCGGGCTTTTGCGTCAGTGGAATACCGACGATGGCCAGCCAGTTGTCCTGCTCCCTGACCACCAATACCGGTTTGCCATCGAAGCGCGCGATCGGGGCGCTGGCGGCCGGGCCCAGGTCGACCACCGCCACGCCACCGGGCACGGGCTTGTTGAGGGCGCGGGTAATGTAGCTGGCGTGGGCGGCCGTGACCGGCAGCAGCAGGGCAAGGGCAAGCAGGGGCGCGAACAGGCGTGGCATGTGTCAGTCCAGGAGCGAGAGGGTGACCGGGGTCTGGTGGTTGTCCTCGACCCGCACCTTGAGTTCGCCTTCGTTGAGGCGGGCGGTCAGGCGTTGGCCGTTGTGGGTTTGCGCGGCGCTGCGGATGGCCTGGCCGCGCTCATCCAGGAGGATGCTGTAGCCGCGGGCGAGGGTGGCCAGCGGGCTGACCACCTGCAGGGTCTGCAACTGTGCCTGGAAGCGCTGGCGGCGATCCTTGAGCACGTCGCGCATGGCCCGCGGCAGGCGTTCGGCGAGGCTGTCCAGGCGCTGCTTGAGCAGTTTCAGGCTGCGCCCCGGATGTTGCGCGGCCAGGCGCGTGTCGAGGCGGCCGAGGCGTTGCTGGCGCTGGTTCATGTCGAGCATGAAGGCGCGGCGCAGGCGCATGTCCAGGTCGTCCAGGCGCTGGGCTTGCTGGCGCAGGCGCTCGCCGGGGTGGCGCAGGCGTCGGGCCAGCCCGTCGAGGCGCAGGCGGTCGTGGGCCAGGCGGTTCTGCATGCGCAGCAGCAGGCGCCGTTGCAGGCCGTCAAGGCGCTGCTGCAGGCCGCTGCTGTCGGGGGCGAGCAGCTCGGCGGCGGCGGACGGTGTGGGTGCGCGCACATCGGCGACGAAATCGCTGATCGACACGTCGGTCTCATGGCCCACGGCGCTGACGATGGGCGTGACGCAGGCGGCCACGGCGCGGGCCACGGCCTCTTCGTTGAAGCACCAGAGGTCTTCCAGCGAGCCACCGCCACGGGCCAGGATCAGCGCGTCGAAGCCTTGCCGATCGGCCATCTGCAGGGCGCGGACGATCTGGCTGATCGCCTCGCGGCCCTGCACCGCGGTGGGGATCAGGTTCAACTCGACCTGCGGCGCACGGCGGCCAAACACACTGATGATGTCGCGAATCACCGCGCCGGTGGGCGAGGTGATGATGCCGATGCGTTGCGGGTGCGCCGGTAGCGGCTTCTTGCGTTCGGTGCTGAACAGCCCCTCCGCGCCGAGCTTTTCCTTCAGCGCTTCGAACGCCAGGCGCAGGGCACCGTCGCCGGCCGGTTCGACCGTATCGAGGATCAGCTGGTAGTCGCCACGCCCTTCGAACAGCGAGACCTTGCCGCGCACCCGTACCGCCAGGCCGTCACGCAGGGCCTGGCGCACCCGGGCGGCGTTCTGCCGGAACAGCGCGCAGCGGATCTGTGCGCCGCTGTCCTTGAGGGTGAAATACATATGGCCGGAGGCCGGGCGGGCGAGGTTGGAAATCTCGCCTTCCACCCAGACGCTGCGGAACACGTCCTCGAGCAGCACGCGGGCGCGGCCGTTGAGCTGGCTGACGGTGAGGACCTCGCGGTCCAGGCCGAGTCGTTCGAAAGGGTCTCTGATCATGGTGGGCATCATAAATGAGCGAAGGCCTGGTTGTCTGTGCCGGCCTCTATCGCGGGCTTGCCCCGCGATGAGGCCTTCAGCCTTGCATGATCGCCACGAACTGGCCCACCAGTTCCCCGGCATCCCGCCGGCAAGCCAGCGCCACGGTACTTTGGCACGCCTCGTCCAGCGGCACGAAATGCACCGCCGGCGGGGCAATCTCGCGCATGCTCGCCGGCAACAACGCCACCCCGAACCCGGCCTGGATCAGTTGCAGTTGCGTGGTCTTGCGCGATACCACCTGTGCTGCCTGCGGAAAGAACCCCGCATTCATGCACAGCGACGCCGACAGGTAGCTCAGGCCGCCACGCTGGCGATGGGGGATGGAAATGAAACGTTCCTCGCGCAGTTGGTCCAGTCGAACACTGCTTGCCGTGGCCAGTGGGTGGCCCGCCGCCACTGCCAGCAGCAGGGGTTCGTCGAACAGCGCATGCAGCTCCACGCCTTCATGCTGGCGCAGCACCGGCAGGCGCAACAGGCCGATCTCCAGGCGGCCTTCGGCGATGTCCTCCAGTTGCGCCTCCGACGATTGCTGAGCGATCTCCAGGGAAACGCCGGGATTATTCTCGAGGTAGCCGCCGAGGCGCTGCAGCAAATGGCCGGTCAGCGGCACGGTGCTGGAGTGGTTCAGTCGCAGGCTGCCGCGCAGGCCCTGGCCGATTTCCCGGGCCAGGCGCTCGGCCTTGTCCAGGTCGGCCAGCAAATGGCGGGCGCGCTCGAGAAAGGCCAGCCCGGCGACGGTCAGCCGTGGCTGGCGGGCAGTGCGTTCGAACAGGACGGTACCCAGGTGAAGCTCAAGCTCCTTGATCTGCCGGCTGAGGGCCGACTGGGCAATGTACAGCCGCTCGGCGGCGGCGCTGAAACTGCCGGCCTCGGCGATTTCGACGAAGTAGCGCAGCTGGCGGATCGAAGTCATGTCATGCCTTTTCGAGATGGCTGATGGCAAAAATGCATATTAGTCGGCATGGCTCGTCACTGGCTAACCTTCAGTTGTCTTCAAGGGAACTGCCGCGATGCTCGCTCAACTGTCGTTTTCCACGTTCGACTGGCTGCCCATCCTGCTGGGAGTGGGGGTGGCCTATATCGTCTTCGGTATTGCCGGTTTCGGCACTGCGCTGGTCGCCGGCCCCGTGCTGATCCATTTCATGCCGTTGTCACGGATCATTCCGTTGCTGGTGCTGCTGGATTTCGTCGCAGCCTTCGGCAACCTGCTGCCGTCGCGGCGCGATGTGGTGCGCGGCGAGTTGCTGCGCCTGCTGCCGTTCATGGCGGTGGGTTGCACCCTGGGCGTGGTGTTCCTGCTGCGGCTCAAGTCCGATGTGTTGCTGTTGCTGATGGGTATCTTCGTGACCGCCTATGCGGTCTATGGCCTGGCGGTCAAGGTACGCCCGGCTAGCCTGTCGGGCGCCTGGGCGGTGCCCATGGGCACGGTGGGCGGGTTGTTCGGCGCCTTGTTCGGCAGTGGTGGATTCCTCTACGCGATCTACCTAAGTGCCCGCCTGGAGGCCAAGGAACAGGTGCGCGCGACCCAGGTCGCGCTGATCAGCTGCAGCACGGTGGTGCGCCTGTCGCTGTTCCTGCTCGCCGGGGTGTATGCCGATACCAGCCTGTTGCTGCTCACCGGCAGCAGGCAGGCGGCGAGC